>NZ_JAPYKS010000008.1:0-243797 GCF_037179605.1 Mesorhizobium salmacidum (SeqCode) | reverse complement strand
CGAACCGCAGGTCAGGAAGCGCAGCAGCGACTTCTTCTCCTGCGCGGCCAGATAATCGCGGACGCCATCCGGGGAAGCGAGGCTCTTTGCCTTGATGTGGCGCATGGTCAGAAATACCCCTCGCGCTTCAGGTTGAGACTATCGGTCCTGCAAGCCGTGATGTGAAGCCCATCCGCCGCTGGGCCAAACGTGACCTGTTGCGGGTCAGCACGCTTGGGACCGCAATTGCGGCCGTCGCCTCGCAGATGAGGCGGCGGCTTCAGTCGGGTCTGGATGGAGCGGCCCGGCACCCCCTTGTTGGGATGGGGCTAGGACACCGGGCCTAACCGACGGGCAGTTCGTGAGAAACGGCACCGGGGGATAACGGACTATATGCGCTCATACCCAAGACGCGCAAAGCATACGAAAGAAGTATGAGGACAGCATTCGGGGCTCAACCGATGACCGATCAGCCAGTGACGTGCAGGCGCCTCACGCTCTCTTCCGGCGATTTGCGGGATCAGGCTTGCAGCGCTGCTACTATCCCTCGTTCGCGCCTTGGCGGGAAAGCACTGACCAAGCCACCATCGATCTGGTTGGTCTTGCCGAGGCGCTTGGCCGTGGCGGCGAGGTCGAACCAATGTGCACCTCGGTCGCCGAGTTCGCCGCGATTGGCGGCCGTATGGTTTGTTGGCCGGCAAACAGGAAATCACCAGTCGCAACCCCCGTCTCAGCTTATTGATGCGAGACAAGTTGAACGCAATTGCAGGTTGTAATACCTTTGGACATATTAGCTAGCTAATATATAATTACCAATTGTTAACCAGGATTAATGCGGCCTTTCCACAGCATTGTAGTATGCCCTTTAGGTTGGGTTACCTCCATAGGGCGGGGAGGCCATACGTCCGTGCGTTGGGGCGGCGTATGCTCTACTCCTTGAATCCAATCCCCGGTTAAATCTAGGCAGCCTGACACGATGGAGCGTATCAGTTCACGCGTCTGACAAGCTTTGCGGGGCCCAATCAAATGGGAGAAAAGCAAGTCGGCGACGGAGAGGAGTATGTAAGGCGATGGGACCTCACCAAATTTCCGATTCCTGGAATGATGCAGCAGTACCGCTACATAATGGACATCTGCCGGGCGCGAATGGTCTAGGCAGATCCGATGTCGAAGAAGAGCACCGAAGCGAAGGCCTCGTCCTGATTGTAGACAAGCGAGCGCTTGAACGTGAATGCCTTGCTCGTGGCCTTATCGAACACAATCCCACTTTGCGCGTTAGCGCGGTAGGATCGCTTGACGAAATCCAGCACATTGCCGGGAAAGAGGAGCCATCCGCGATCCTGGTCATTCTTGGCGCCAGAAAGGTCTCCGAGCAGAGTGTTCGGGCGGAACTTACGGACTTCATTGCTGAGATTGGCACCGTACCCGTAATCGTCGTGGTGGATTCCGACGACCCGGGAGAGGTCCTCGCCGCACTCGAATGCGGAGCCCGAGGCTACATTCCCACAAGCGTGAAGGTGAAAGTCGCTGCCGAGGCCATTGGTCTCGCTCGCGCCGGAGGGATCTTTGTACCCGCCAGCTGCGTGCTGGCGCTTCGAGAGATCATCCACTCGACGGCAAACGGTGCCCGGCCGCTCGCCGGCATGTTCACGATACGCGAGGCTGCGGTCGTAGAGGCGCTCAGGAAAGGCAAGGCGAACAAGATAATTGCCTACGAACTCAATCTTTGCGAGAGCACGGTCAAGGTCCACATCCGCAATATCATGAAGAAACTGAAGGCTACGAACCGCACGGAAGTAGCCTACAAGCTCAGACAGATGTTGCTATGACGGCTGCTTCGGACTTTACCTAGCGGGTCCGGCAACAATTGCCGGACCCGTTGAGAGGACCTTTTTGGGGCTGGCTGTTCTTATAAGGTGCTTGGACACCCGTCCGGGTCGTTTTCGCGAAACAGACTCGCTCGCGCTGGTGTTTAAGTGCGTTGCCTCTCAATGGTCGCGGACCTTGTCTTCACGAGGAATCCAACACTGTCCTCGCCCAGTTCTGCGCCCCGATATGCTGCTTCGGCGGCTTTCAGCCCTCCCGTCAGCCTGCGGACCGTCGGAGCTGCTCCGAGTACGTCAAGTGGCAAGCCTAGCTGATCGCGGCCGGGCCTCTTCGGCGGCCAAACCGTGAGGCCGAAATAGCTGGCGGCCGAGCGATCGATCCCGCCGCTGAACTGCACCAACAGCGTTTGGTTCGAGTTCCGGCCAATTCGGCCCAGGCTGTTGATGTCCATTGGTGGTTTGTCGCTGGGTCGCATCGCAACGACGATGACATCCCATGCATCGTCGGTCAGCAGCACCGGGTGCGAAAAAACGCTTACTCCCGCCCCGCGCTCGCGGAGCGCATATTCAAGGGATGATGCACAGGGCGTGTCGCAGACGATGGCGAGCTTGGCCGCGCGTAGATCGACACCGGCATCGTCCAGCAAGGTGCAGCATAACCGCGCGAACTCTGGCAGCAGGTCTACGGCTGGATGGTTGAGATTGAGAGCCGCAACCTTAATGCCAGCCTCGTCACAGGCGTCGAAGTCCACAGTGCCAGGCCGAAGCTCCCATGGTCCAGCCATTAGCGAAACAACCGCATGAGAGGGTAAGAGTTCGACAAGCGATCTAGAAATCGTTCCGACCTGGAGGGAGTTCGTGACGAGGTCGACGTCCTGCCATTTGCGGCTGTCGATGCGGTCCGTCACTTCCACGCGTTCCGATACGTTGGCAAAATTGGCAAATGCCAACGTCGCGGTCGCGGCTGCTGCCAGACTCGGATGTCTGGAGGATATGCGAGTGAGCGCAACGACGCGGCTGGCCTTAGCGAGCGCCGCCGCTGCCGCAGTCACTGCTTGGTATCCTGTCGCAGCGCCAACGACCACGGTGAGGCCGGAGAGATCGAGATCGAGCAAGGCTATTTGCTTGCGCACGAGAGCAAGGACTTCGGCACGGTCGATCTCGGGAACATCACGAGCAAACGACCTTGCTGAAAAATGACGTGATGTAGGCATGAAGCTGGGCACCACGTTGCGCGCTCTCACTATCTGGTAGGCCGGCAATGTCCTTTAAGCGGATCCGCTGCCCTGCCGGTCTCGTCTGGGCGCGATGCGCGTGCATTTCCTGCATTGCGTTGGCTGACGCGTTTGCGGCCTTCGCATTTGGTAAAGTAGTTCCTGTCTATTCTATTCTCGCCCAGGCGAGTGACGGTCCAAATTGGTTGGCCCTCTGACCTCTTGGTGGCCGAACCCGTTCCAATCCGCGCTTTGGCAATACAGCCGAACCTGCCCGAACTGCTACTGCAGCAAACGGATGCTAGGTGATACCCCGTTTGATCGGAAGACTTACCGAGGCTACGCCTGCGATGCTCGGATCAGGCTAAGGGGGTAACGAGCGCTGGGTACGGCGCTACCTCCTTTGCTTCTCTTGCCGAGAATGACGCGCCGCTGTGAAGTTGGGCAGCAAAACCAGCAGCGTTTCTTGGTGACATCCGTGACAATAAGCGCCTTTGACATAAAGCACCGCGGGCCAGGCATCCGCGTCGGCCAAAACCTCCGTCCGCTTGGAGGCCGGCGCAAGAGGATGATGGACATGACCGTCGCATTGATCGCGCTTGTCCTCGCTGCGCCGGTGATGCTGGCGGTTGCCCTTTTGATATTGGTGACCGACGGCGGACCGGCGGTGTTCTCACACACCCGGATCGGGTTCAACGGCAGGCGCTTCGCCTGTTACAAATTCAGGACCATGGTGGCCAACTCGGAGCGGGTCCTGGCCGACTATCTCGCGAGCAATCCCGAAGCCGCCAAGGAGTGGGAGCAGAATTGGAAATTCAAGAATGACCCGCGGATCACATTCCTGGGGCGCATTCTCAGGAAGTCTAGCCTGGATGAGCTGCCTCAACTCATCAACGTGCTGCGCGGCGAGATGAGTTGCGTCGGCCCTCGTCCAGTCGTTCCCGACGAACTTCAACGTTACGGCTCCTCTGCGATCGATTATCTAAAAACCCGGCCTGGGCTAACTGGCCTTTGGCAGGTGGCCGGCAGAGACGCAATGGATTATCCCAGTCGTGTCTCTATCGACAGCCGATATGTGCGGGAATGGTCCCTATGGGCCGATGTTGTCATTCTCGTCCGGACTGTGGGCGCCGTGATGAAATTCGACCGTGCGTCTTGATCAATGCGCATCGCAAATTCTTGCCCGATGCATTGCTTTGCCTAAAAACCGCAGCGTGCTGTCGCGATCGCAATGGCGAAAGGTGCGGCGCCCGCCAGCTGCGGCGAAATGGCAGCCGCAGACCATTACTGCTCACGTGACATGCCTTGGCGCCAGATTACGCCAAGGAAGAGGCCGAGCAAGTAGGCCCCCTGTAGAACGACAACGAGAAGCAGGATTGAGATGAGGTGGTGCCAATCAAATACACTGCCGATGCCGCCTGCAGCGACGCCGCCCACGACAGTCACCGCGGTCACGACAATGAGCGCGGCAACTCGAAAACGAAATCCCAGCAAAATGCCGATCACACCGACGACGACAAGGCCCCAAAGCACGGCGATCTCCTATGGGTGGAAGACTCAGTGTGCCATCTCCAAGTCTCCCACATCTGCGAAATCGGTACCAACACTCAATCCGGCTGCACCGCCTCGCCGAGCGATCGAGGGGCGGGAAATCGCCGCACACTCCCCCGCGCTGCACAAAAGGCGTAGAGCACCCTGTCCGAATGCCCCCTTTTCGCTCATTTCCTTGTCCACCCGCCGAGCCTACGCTGCATGGAAATAGGTATGCGGAAGTTCACCCGCCGTGCGGCAGCATGCAGTGATTTATGATACGGACGCCAAGCCTGTGTTTATCAGTGCAGCTATTCAGGACAACAAGGCGCTGGACGTTGCGCATCAAGGCGAGGCTGCGTCGGTGCGCAGTTCCCGCATAATGCCTCGAACGTGACATTCCACCTATGCTTCAGGTATCTGTCCTTTTGCTGATCCTGTCCATCTGGTTCCCTGGCGCCACGCGGATTGCCGGAACGGATGGCTCGCTTTCCTTCGTGCTGGCACTGTTCTGCGCTCTGCTAAGTGTCGGTGCCTATGCGGAAACAGCAAGACGCCTCCATCGGATTGAGGCCGCCCTGACGACTGCGGTGCTGACGATATCTGCTTTCATCATCGTTCTCTCTCTACTGTCGATGCTCTACGCAGACAATCCGATGAGGACGATGCGCGCGGTTTTCTCACAAGTGTTTGGCTTCGCGATCATTCCAGCAGTCGCGGCGATCTCCATGAGACCCAAGGGTCTCGTGGCAGTCGACAGGGTTGTGACGACCATAGTCATCATGACTGTCGTAACATCCTGTCTTGTCGCAATCGGGCTGGGCGATGCCAGATTCGCCGATCGGGCTGAAGGCTATTTCAAGCACTCGAACCAACTCGGGATCGCGTTGTCGGCTGGTCTGCCGCTTGTCGCCGCGAAGCTGGTCACATCCCGCCGGCACCGACTTCTCCTTATGGGCTGCCTCGCTGCCGTGCTCCTGGGTTTGGTGAAATCGGGTTCGAAGACCAACTTCGTTCTCGGAGTGGTGGGCCTTGGTCTTTTCTTTGCGCTATACAGTATATATCTAATCAGAAGAAAGCAGAGTCCGTTAAAAGTAATCGTGGGAACCATTGCCGCTCCGATATTGTTCGAAGCGAGCCTGCTGACATTGCAGTTCCTAAATCCACGGGCTTACGGCCTGCTGGCCCTTCAACTTTCCGGAGGCGAGGCGCATTCGGTGGTATCGCGGCAGCGACTGTGGTCTATATCGATCGATCTCGGCCTGTCGCACCCGTTCACGGGTGTGGGGGCAGGGCAATGGGTGCAAGATATCGCACCCCATAGCCATAATCTGTTCATCGACTTCTTTAGAACACTGGGAGTGCCCGGCTTGGCGTTGGCGTCGATGCTGGTTCTCGTGGTCATGGCATATCTGGTCAGGGTCGTGTTCTGCACATTGTTCGGCAATGACAGGGGGGGCGACCATGCGGCGGAAGTGAATGTGATGGTGCTTGGAACGTCGGTTTCCCTGTGGAACTACATCATCGCAAACCAGATGAGCGACTCCTTCGGTCCATCGACAGCGCCTTTCTTCTGGCTGCCGTTGGCTTTGCTCATCTTCTACCGCGGCATCCAACGATCACTGCAGACCGGCCCTGAGCGTCCGAAATTGTACGCGGTTCCAGGGTCCCAGCTCTTTCAACATTGAAATTCCCATGGCTTCGCACACAGTCCGTGACCTGACGGCAGGCTTGCCGCCAAGCGTCGAACCACGCCCGCTTCAAACAGCCATTCGATTTGTGGAATTCTTTGGTCTCCCCGGAATTGGAAAGACAACCGCAACCACCCTGTTGGCGAGCGGTTTGCGGCGGCACGGCCCGTTGGTGGGTGATGTGCGGGTAGCGTCGGAGGCAAGAAAGTTCATCAGCCGCCAGATCTACAGAATAGGTATTGTTGCACCAAGGTTTAGGGATCGTGAGTTTCGCTCCCTGCTCTCGCGAATTACGCGCTTTGTCATCGAAGGTGGGCAATCATCGATTGTCGACACAGTCAGAGTCATCTGGAACCTTTCGTTTCTGATTGCTTATGTTCAAAGTGAGAGACAGGGAAGAAATACAATTATTGTCATGGACCAGGGCCTGTTGCAGGGATTCCTATCCATCTTGCTTAAGAGCAGGCGTGGGGCAACATCCGAGAAGTGGCTTGATATCCTGTTCGCCATTGGCGTGCACGATATTGCTTTTGTCCATCTGCACGGCGAGATCGGCGTGGCACGAGATCGACTTCTGAAAAGGGGCGATCGGTCCTCGCGGATGCAAAGAACATCTCCTGACCGCGACCTTGATCTGTGGTCGACCGCGGATGGTGCTTGCCGCCAGATTGCGACCGATCTTCAGTGGGGGATGGGAACGGAAGATCACGCCGGCGTACTGGTGGCGGTCAACGTGGAGAGGTTTGCGTCGCCCGAAGACGTCGCCGAAAGGGTTCTCGACGCGGTGCTACTGGCCTGCCTTGAACGGCATCGGCCGTGCGATAGGATAGGTCAATGAGCACGAGAATGGACCGCCGTTCTTTCATGGCCGTCGCCGGCTTGTATCCTGTAATCGCTTTGTTGCCGAGCTCGCTCCGAGCGCAAGGCGGACAGACGCCGGAAGGCAACGAGTTCGTCCTGGCAGGTGAGTATGGCTTCAAACAGCAATTAATTCGGAATCTCCAGCCGGGAGCAACTATCAACGCTCGCAATGCTTCCTTCACGGTTGCCAACAGCAGAAACAGCGATCCCAGCGCGACGATGGGCTGCGACGAGGGGACGTTGCCGGTCAATCGCTATCCCGTCGTCATCCGCAACTGTCCAGGGGTTCGCTTTGTCGGCGGCCGCTTCGACGGCCAGGTACCGCTGACGTCTGATTGGCGGGACACCTACTGCAACAGTGCGGCTTTGCTTGTCAGGGACGGAACCACCGATGCGACAGTTGAGGGGGTGCGTGCCCGTCGCTGCTGGGATGGCATTCGCCTCGCCGAGCACGCCGACGGCTTTCGCCTAAAAGGGTGCTGGCTCAGCGAAATAAGGGATGATGCTGTGGAGAACGATTATCTCCTCAGCGGTATCATCGAAGATTGCTTGTTTGACGGATGTTTCTCGGGAATCAGCCTGGACCCTGCGTCAAACGAGCGGGACGGAACCGGGCAAACGGTGCGGGTCGAAAAATCCCTCATTCGCATGCATGCCTTTCTGTCCAAGGGCGAAATCACACATCAGGCTCCGATCAAGGCTGTCGATCAGTCGCCCAGGTTGAGGATCACGGAATCGGTTTTCGCATTGGCTGCGGCCAACATGCGTGGATTCCATCGCCTGGAAAGAACATGGCGGCTGACGATTGAAAGCCGCGACAACGTTTTGCTGTGGCTGCCCGACGAGCCAATCCCCACCTCGTTGCCGCTGCCGCCATCTGGTTTCAGATTGCTGACGGGCGCCAACGCCCGCGAATATTGGAACAAGGCGCATCTCCAGTGGATCGCGGCGCATCAGGACGTGGGCCGGTTCTCCGACGAATTGCTGTGAGAAGTCGCACCGTCGGCAATGATTATCCGAACTGCAAAGACAGGTGGCGCTCGCATGCACCCTGCTTGCAACAATAGCTTGGACCGTCACCGCGATGAACCAGCACGAGGCGATTGACAGAAGTGTGGCATCAGGATCCGCCGATCACGGCCCTGGGAGGTTTGTGATCCAGGGGCGGTTGGTACGCGTCAGGGGACAAAATATCCTGTTCAGCCCTTCTCAGAAGGCCATTTTCGCCGTCAACGATACTGCTGCCGACATCTGGCGCTCTCTGGAAGAGGGCATGCCACCGCACGCCATCTCTGTCGAGATGGCGCGCAGTGGCGTTGATAAACTTGAGGCAGACAGGCATGTCGAGGCTGCACTCGAAGATTGGCAGCGGCTAAACCTGATACGGCCCTGCGCGCCCTTGTCTACTTCGTCAGCTCAAAAGCCTTTGAGCCAGGTGGTCGCGGTTGCGGGCCTCAACATACGCATCGTCTATCCGGCAGCCTACGCCTTTCCCGCGATTTCCGTATTTCGCCACCTCGAGGTCAAAAGAGATACTGCCGACGTACTGCTCGAAGTGGTTGGGCAGGGAGGGAGAGTCCATCTGTTGCGGGATGGCAAGTGGATTTTGTCCTGCTCCCTCGACGAACTACCCGTCATGCTGAAGGGGCAATTGCTGACCGAGGTTCTGGATTACGGCGCATATGAACTTGCCCTCCATGCGGCTGCGCTTCTCGGAAATGAACGCATCGTCCTTCTTTGTGGCAATCCGGGCGCGGGCAAGACGACGCTGACCTTGGCACTGGTCCATGCAGGATTTGGCTTTGTCGCCGATGATGTGACGCTGCTGGACTCTAGCGGGCATGGCGTCGGCCTTCCGTTTGCCCCGGCGGTCAAGGCGGGAGCATGGCCGTTGCTGGCCAAATACTGCCCCGGCCTCGATGCCGTTCCGATCTGTCGCCGCCCTGACCGCAAGCGTGTACGATTTGCCGTGCCCAAGGCGTTCGTGCCCTTGCCTCCCGCTCCCCTGCCCATTGGCTGTGTGGTCCTGCTCCGTCGAGGTCGTGACACGAAAGCTAGCCTGGAGCCGATCGATCCAGCTCACGCATTGCGCGGCCTGCTCAACGGCGCGCTGGCACCCGGCGGAGAGCTCAGTGGCACCGCTTTCGAAGTGCTGACCCAACTCATCGGCTCGGCGCAAACCTATTGCCTGACCTATTCGGGGCTTGATGATGCAGTACAGCTTATCTCGAAAGCGTGCCATGACGAGTAGAGGCAACGCGCTTAAGGCGTTGATCGCTGGACTTCGCGGCGCTCCGACCGACAGCGCCGACTGGCAGGCCGTGATTGCTCTGGCAAATCACACTCTGCTCACACCCGATTTGTTCTCGTCTCTCGCTCGGGCCGGACAAATCCATCAACTCCCGCAGGACGTGCGCGAGTACCTTCGGTTCGTGTACGACTGCAATCGCGAACGGAACCTGCGCTTGCGTACCCAACTGCGTGAAGCCATTGCGGCCCTCAATGGCCGCGACATCGTACCGTTTCTGCTCAAGGGGGCCGTTCCTCTGTTCCTTTCGCCGGGCGGCCAGGTTCCCAGCAGGATGACGAGTGACCTCGATCTAGCCGTGGACCCGCGCGAAGAGACGTTCGCCCGGACCTGTCTTGAAGAGCTTGGCTACGTCGATGTGGCGGGCGCCCGAGGCATGGCCCGCGAGCATGACGCCGGAATGCTGGAACTTCGGTCGAGCCAACCAACCTGCCATGCCCCTCCCGAACTCGTCCAACTCGGAGGACTTCGGGTGAACATTCCCCCCGCTCGGTCTCGCGCCCTGCATTGGATGGTGCACGACCTTCTCAAGGAGGGAGATTACTGGCGCGGAAGGATAGATCTCAGGCATCTTCATGATCTGGCCCGATTGGCGGAAAGCGAGGACGTGGACTGGATGTCACTGCAGGAATCCATGCCGGATCGGAGCGCCCGCAATGCGCTCGACACCCAGCTCTTGGCCTTGCATCATTTCTTTGGAACCAGAATCCCCGCAAAATGTACACAACGCCCGATGGTTCGTTTCCAGCACTGGAGGCGCGTCTTCACGGCGACCCACCCCATTATTGGCGCACCGCTGCGCCTGGCAGGCAATTTGATGTGGGGCATATGGCGGTTTTCACGCGCCTACGGGTTGACGAAACGTGGGCCGTCGGACCCCTTGCATCGCATCGCTCGCACGCTCTTCAATCCTCGCACGAAAATCTAAGCCTTTTGGGGAACTAGTGCGCCTGTATGGAAAGCGTAAGATCAATCTGCGAATTTGGAAAGTTTGTGGGAGGTCGAAATGTCAATAGAAAGCACAAAACGCTCGGAACGGACGCAAGAGACGCTGGTCTCGGAGGCTCAAGCGCGCCGTGACTTTCTCAAGAAGGCGGGGCGTTTTGCGGCGGTTACGCCGCCGGCTGTGACGCTTCTGCTCGGCACAAGCTTGAACTCCAAGGCGATTGCCAAATCGGGCGGCACACGCCCCGGCAATGGTTGGGGAGACAAGAACCATATTCACGTCGGCCCGCCCGGCAAGGCGTAAGCTCCTCGAGCAGGGTCGCTGAAAACAGCGTCTCGACGACATAGGGCCAAGCCCTTCGTGAAGCCCAGACCGCTTGCGGCGCCCAGAGTGCCGCCGGCGGTCTGGGCTTTTTTATCGGCGCTGAAACACGTTGCATCGAGCATCGTCCCATTGCCGTTTTTGTTGTTCCGCTCCCACGTTGTCGTTCTCTTCTCGCCGGATTGAACGACATGATAAACGGCGCCTATAAACGGCGCCTATGGGAATCAAGAACTACCTGATCGAAGGCGGTTCCGGCACTGGAAAAACGTCTGTCGCTACCGAACTGGAGCGGCGGCGTTATCATAAGGTCTTTGTGCTCGACGTAGACGTTGAGACGTTGAACCGACGACTGGATGGGCGACCGAATGAGCCAGGTTTCGATCCGGCCGAGCGGCGGCTGGTACTGCGCTACCATCATACCCGGGAGTATCTTCCCGCTGGCATCGATATCGACACGGCGGGCACGGTCCCAGGCGTTGTCGACGATATCCTCGCTCAACTCGCCTGAAGCCCTGAACGCATCGTGAATGGTTTGCGGGAAGACGCTAATCGCCTGAACGGCTCACTGGCGGCGCTGAGACTAGCCGACCGGCAGCTTGCGGATTGGCAAGCCGGACGCCCTAACGGCTGACTTGAAGGCGCGAAGCCGTGCCGGATCAGGCGATTACCCAGTCGTTCAAATGGAATTCATAGATCTTGCCGTCGTTCTCGTTTGGATCCGTGTTGTTGTCCACGCCCCGATCGACGATATAGAGGCTCATATGGTGGCTCGGATCGTCGCTGCTCGGCGCCAGCGCCAATCCGGCCGGTTTATGCGCGTCGGCCGCCGAGATATCGAGCGTGCCCAGCAGATCCCCGGTTGGCGTTATCATTGCCACCGAGGTGCGTGACACGATGACGTAAAGCAGGTCGTGGACCGCATCATACGCGAGGCCCCCGTCAGAAGGGTTTCCGAGCGATTGTACAGAAAAGCTCGTCACGACATCATCGCCACCCGTGCTTGGGACGCCGTCGAATTTTCCGTTCTGGCCGGGAGCGATGGTGTAAATGTTATGGTTGGAGCCATCCTCGAGATAGAGCACTCCGCGTTTTGTGTCGTAGGCAAGAGCCTCCGAATCCTTACTGCCGAACGCGGCGGTCTTGAATGAGGTCACGATATCGTCGGACGTATTGTAAAGCCCATCCTTGCCTGGGTTCAGTTCGTAGACGCTCTTCGTACCAGTGTCGTCCGAGAAGAAGAGATGGTGGTTAGCCGGATTATAAGTGACCCCGGCCGGCTCGTCCGAGAAGTTGATGGTACTGAGCGTTCCCATAAGATTGCCGGCCAGGTTCATTTGGTAGAGATTCTTGCCGGTAAAAATGGGCATTTCATCGACTTCACTGTCGGCAACCAGCAGCGTGCCAAGGTGAGAAATATAGACGATGTCAGTAGGATCGGGGCTCGGCGGCGACCACTGCGAGGTCAGGATGGTATGGGCCAGGGTCACCGATGTCGGCAGCTGGCTGCTACCGGTGACGTCAACGGTGAAGGTGTGAGTATCGAAGCTGCCGTCGGACGAGGTGGCTTTGACGTGGAAATTGATTGTCGGTTCGGACTGAGCGTTGAGCGTGCCGCTGCTCGATCGCGTGATGACGCCGGTGCTGGAATTGATGGCGAAGCGCGAGTCGTCGATCGTGTACGTGACCGTCGAGCCGGCATCGGGATCACTGGCCGAGGCGGTGATGCCGACAGCCGTGCCGGCCGCGGCATTCTGGAGAATCTGGTTGGCTGCGGTGTTGGCGTCGGGCGGAGCGTTGAATGCGACCGATTCCGGGCTGTCGAGTACGGCGAGAGTGAAGCTCTTGTTGGCGGTGCTGCCGTCGGAGGAGGTCGCCGTCACCGTCAGGTTGATGGACGGCTGGGTCTCGAAGTCGAGTGTGCCGACGGCCGAGCGCGTGATGACACCGGTGCTGGAATTGATGTCGAAGCGCGCATCGTTGATGCTGTAGGTGACGCTCGATCCGGCATCGGGATCGGTGGCCGAAGCAGTAATTCCGGTAGGGGCACCGGCCGCGGCGAGCTCGTTAATTTCGTTGGTGGCTGAATTGCTATCGGCGGGTGTGTTGAAGGCCACCGGCTTGCCGGATCCTGGCAAGAGGTATTCGACGTGCAGCAGCGGCGCACTGGCGGGATTGTACTCGTATGAATCGGCAGTGCGCGTCCCGGTGCCGCTGATCACGAAGGCCATGTCGTTGAGCGCCACCCAGCCGGAGCGGTTGACGACCTCCTGGACGATAGCCGTAAGGTCCGGCGTGCGCTCGGCAAGGCCATGTTCGCCCACGATGGTCCACGGGTCCGGTGTCCAGGCGGTGGATGCCGTCGTCCGGGGAAGCGAGGAGACATTGAAGGCGGCGCTGGTGAAGGGGCTGGCGTCGTCGGTGTTGTCGCCCTGGATCAGCAGCGAGGCCGCGCCGGTTTTCACCTCGTTGGCCTGGAACTGGATGTAGGCGCTGGTAATGATGGCACCCTTAGGGATGTCGATGCCGGTGAAGCGAAGGCCGACGGTCTGGCGGGTGCTGCCGTCATAACCCAGCTCCAGATCGCTGATGTTGGTCCCAATCGTACCGGAGCCTTTCTCCTCGACGTCGTCGCCTGCGGTCGCCACCCTGGTTTCGAAAATCGGGTCGATCGCACTTGAGCTGGCGGCGAGGAGGCTGCTGGTGGCGACAGCGCCCCCTGTCGGGACCGCGCCGGTGTCTGCAAGGGCAGGGGCGGTGTAGGTGATGCTTCTGTCCGCATGATTCCGGGAGCTGTCGACAAAGGTGCTGTCCAGATGGATGGCAAGTCCAGCCGGCACCTCGGCCTGTCCGGTGAATTTCAATCCGCCATCGTCTCCCGATGGCGGGATGATCCCATGCCCGGAAGTGAGATCGAGCTTGCTCGCGGCTGGTTCCAAGTTCGGAGTCTGGCTGCCCTGGCCGGTTTCGGCAGCAAGCCCCTCGCCAAGATCCGAGAGCACATGACCCGTCTCGTTGCTGCTCGCTTTTCCGCTCGGCTGGGTCCAATTGTCAATGTTCAGCCAGTCGCCGTCAATACCGAACTCAATCAGGTGTTTCGCCCCAAGCTCAGTCAGTTTAGCCATGTTGGATTTCCTTTCCCCAATTTCCCGTGCTTAAAACCGGCATATCTCGGGTCGCGAATGGCCACCGCATCGCGGGCGCACGAAAGCCGCGGCCGGAATGTTCTGCTGGTCAGTCTGTTGCCTTCTTCATCCTGGGCCAGGCAGGCGCCACGGCCGCGAGCAGGCGCAGCAGCGACAGCCCGTCCCGTCCAAGGAACAGCGACGGCAGGATCCAGCACAGCAGCAAGCCTCCGGCGGATGCCAGCAATGCCGTATCGATGAGCAGGGGAAGAGGCGATAGATGGAATTCGCGCAGCCAGTCCACGACTGCCCAGACGCCAGTCCCGACAACACCCGCGAGCGCGAGCCCGGGCAGGTGCGCCGCAAGGAAGTCCCCCCATGTCATGCCGGTCACGCGGAGGCTCAACTGTGCCATGAGGAAGAAGTTGATCCCGAAGGCCGCGCCGACGCCGAATGCCACGCCTTCTATGCCCCAGAATTGCCCTATGAGGGAACCCGCGAAGACGCCGATGGTGAAAACCGCCTGGCGCCAGGCACGAGCGTAGACCGTCCCTGTTGCGCGCGAGACGGAATCGCTAAGCTTGTAGCTCGTGCGGAACAGCATGCTGAACGCTAGAATCTGGAGCGGCGCGACTACCCCCACCCATCCCCGCCCGAGAATGACCGCAACCAACTCCGGCGCGACGATCGCTACGACCACACTGGCCGGCAGGACCAGCAGAGCGCAACCCGCGACCGCGCTGCGATAGGCACGAGCAAGCCGCGCCGGCTGCTCCTGGACCAGAGCCATGGTCGGGAACAGCACTCGATCGAGAACCTGCCCGACGATGACCGCCGGCGTCGTCATCAGCTGTGACGACAGGCCATACAGGCCAAGCGCATCTGCCCCGAGCCAGCGGCCCACGACAAGCCTGTCCGCCTGGGTGGCGAGGTAATTGCATATCCGGGCAATGGTGAAACCGCTTCCGAAATAAAGCAGCTCGACGGTGGCGCGGCGTTCCAGCAAAGGTAGCATCGGATGCGGCTGGCCGGCGAGCAGCACGACCATGCGGATGAATTGCTGGATCAGGAGCGCGCCGACAAGGGCCCAGATACCGAAGCCGAGCCAAGCCAGTATTGGACCGGCAACGACGTAGCCAGCGGCGAAGGCGCAGGCGTCGACGAGCGCCAGCCAGCGGAACCGCAGCGCGCGCTGGGCCGCGGCCAATGCCACCATGGAAGCGCCTTGGAAAAGGAACACAAAGCAGATGGCACGAACGATCGGAGCAAGATCGGAGAGCCGAAGCAGACCGCCAATTGCCGGTGCCATCGCCCATACCAGGGCGGACACAACAAGGCCGAGGAGGCACGACAAGGTGAACCCTACCCGAAGATGTCGTTCTTCCAGGACCGGGCGCTGGACGATTGCGGGGCTAATGCCAAGTCCCTGGAAGATTGCCGAAAACTTGATGACGATCAGCGCTGCGGAGTAAAGGCCGAACTCATTGGGCGAGAGCAATCGGGCCAGGACGAGAAGTGCGACAAGCTCGGCGACCGCGAGGGCGCCCATCGACAGGGCCGTCCAGAACATGCCCACGACACTCTGTTTTGCCAGCCCCCGCCGGTTGTTGCTCACATCTCTCTCCACTCGTCGGCCGGTTCAAAAAGGCGACCACTGCGTCCATCCTGGATCCGCCGGGCCGCAGGCGATGCTCGGCGATGCGCCCGCGATCATCGGCGCCATGGTCATTTTCGTCATTGCCGGGATGACGGCGTAAGGGTCATCCGTGCCCTTCGACACTCAGCTTCACCGCACCTATTTTGCAGTTGCGTGATCGCATGAGGTCATCAAGGGCGCTCGGCAGCGGTCTCGCTTGCCCGCCCAGCGCGCCTTCCCTATTGAAGGAGCGGGGGGATTTCGTAGCGATAGAACTCCATCTCATCCCGGATCTCCGGTATGATCGCCGTCAAATCTTTCCGTTCGAGGCGGAGCCACTTCTGCTGGCGGCCGGGATCGATCATCTCCTTGGCCTTGTGGACGATATCGTCAGTACAGTTCAGCCCGCAATGCTCATAGATTCGCCGCAAGACCAACTCGGGGTCCTGTATCAAATCCTCGTAGCGAAAAGATAGAACGCGGCCATTGCCCAGCTTGGCGAGATCTTCGCGAGCCTTTCGATTGCCGCGCGCCCACTGGCGCGCGATCACCGTCAGTTTCTCGTTCTCCTTCAAATCCCGATCTATCCCGTTGTACCGTGGCCCATAGATCGATGTGTATTTTTTCCCCAGCAGCCTTTTTGTGACCACCTGCTTCAGAACGTCCCTTGCATAATAATGAATCTGTGACACGGGCGTCATCTTCAAGAGACGTATTAGACCTTTTAAAGATTTAGCTCGCTGCCATTTAAGTTCCATCGAGCTTATGTAAGAAAAAGGATTTCTCGTTATATAGAGAAATATCCCGTCTGGAAATATCTTGTGAACAAACGGCACCCGCAGGACATTGGCAGGCGTATTTTCCATGATCTGTCTGTCGCCGTGTTGCGACTGATATTCAAGGAATCTGCCGCGAATGTAGCGAGCGACCCTATCAGTAGCGTCGGTTTCGACGAATTCGTCATGACGCCGCGCCGGATCGGCGTATAGCCACACTGTTTTCGGCTCGTACCAGGTAACGATGTCGGGGTGCAGCCCGATTAATTTTTGTGCGATTGTGGTTCCAGACCGATAGTTGCCGATCAGGAAAATCGGAGGTTTCAGCTCTGTTGCTGTCATGACAGGTCTCCGTCTCTAAAGGTTAGCCAGGATCGCGCCAACCGGCGTGAAAAGCTCCGCCGCGCCGCTACTGGTCTCTGAACGCACGCATGATCTGGTCCCTCAAAGGTCCGCCCGATCATGGCCCAACGAACCCACGATCGTTGCGGAGCGAGGCCGCAGCCTGAAGCGAAGCCGTGACCGAGGAAGCGGGCATGTGTTCTTGCTATTGACCGATAAGGCTTGGCTGAAGCGCCGGGCCTTTCGCATTCGGGATCGCCGTTGTTCCGGAAGTGTCCGGGGCGTAGAACCCTTTGTTGGCCACAATCGAGACTTCGATGACGTCGCCAGCTCTGACTTCCGTGTTTTCATCCGCGACGATGTCGTGGGCGGCTTTCTGGTCGCGCCTGAAGATCGAAATCTTCACGGAGCCTTGCAAGTCGTCGAAGGTCCTCTGTTCGCCATATGTAAATATAAAGAGAAGCTTGTCGGCGACATACCTTATTTGACTTTGAATTTTCCCCAGCTCGACCTGTGTGTCTTGGGTCTGCGAGATCAAGTCCATTTCATAACTCTGCTTCTTTTTTCGCAGCTCGCTTTCAGCGGTCAGCATCGCCTGCTGCGCCTGCTCCTGCTGCAGCTCGGTCTGCGAAAGTTCGGCGCGATAGCTGGTATGTGCTCGTTCGGCCGTCATGACATTGGAATTGGTGACCAGGCCTTTTTCCCGCAATGACCGGGCAGACTGCAGTTCCTCGAGTTGAATGTCCGCGGTCTTTTCCCGTTCCTTTCGAGTGGCAGCGACCATATCCGCTTCCTTCCTGGCCCGCTCCAACGAGACATCAAGGTAGGAAATGTCGTCCCGATATGCGGCAAGGCGCGCGTCCAACTGCGCTTGTTCGGATGCTACGATGTCGTCAATCAAGTGGACGCCAAACTCGACTGGCGGATCCGGCGGGGCAACGAAGGATTTGTCCTGTCGGCTTTCCGCCTGGAGCCGGGCAAGCCGAACCTTCAGACGGTATTCCTCAATCGCCAGACCTGCGCGCGCACTGCGTAGATCAGCTATTTGCAGCGCCGGCTCCGTGTTTCCCGCGGTCGTAGCCCGAAAGCCGCCTGCTATGGCGAGTGCATGGCGAACCGTAATGCCGGGTTGAAACGGGTACGATCCTGGATGAGCAACCGTCCCGGAAATAAAGAATGGCCGGTACTGGCCGATCTCCACTTTCACGTAGGGCTCGAGGATGAGCTTCTGCTGCTGGAATGCACGCTGAATGGCCTGCGAAAGGGCAACGCTGCTGAGGCCGCGGGCTTGGACATCACCCAACATGGGAAGTGATATCGAGCCCCGATCATCGACCACGACTTCCAGAGGATAGGCTGTCTCGCCAATCACGGATACTCGCAGGACGTCTCCGGTGTCGAATGTATAGCCATCGGCACGGGAAGCGTCTGCCGCGAGCAGAACAATGGCAATGGCGAGGCCACCAATCATTGCGAGCATGCGGCCGGCCACGGGGCCGGATCTTGGAAATAGCCATCGGGACCAATCCTGCAGCGAAGGCTTGGATGGAAATTGCTGGTTGGCACGCAAACGCATCGTCGTACTCCCGTTGTCATGCTGCCGTCAGGACCAGTCGACATTCATCGGCGGAACGTCACGGCAGGTATTCGTTGTCGAGAATTAAGCCTTGGAAATCCGGGCTCCGTCGAAGGAGCAAAAGGGATCAAAATCCGTGCAGTCCTACGGTCTGCTTGGCGAGGCCATCGCGAATTCGCGGGTCATTCGGCCTTGCGGCTGAGAGAGCCGACTCAAGAACGGACTGATAAATCGACTCGACCCTGTCGCACATGGCATCCATCCCCCATGACGAAAGGTCGGTGAATTTCGCGCTGGCAGCCAGTTGAGCGCGATAGCGCTCATTTTGCAGAAGGTCGGCGATCGCCGCCGCTGCGGCGCCAACATCTTCTGCTGGCGTCACAATTCCGTTCACGCCATGCTTCACCACTTCTTCCACGCCCGGCAGGTGCGAGACCACGCTGGCTCGACCACCCGCCAGATACTGCATTACGACCCGAGGCAGTCCTTCTCGCATGGACGTCAGAACACATACATCGGCCAGGCTGATTAGTCGTTCAGGCTCACAATGGTAGCCGATCATGCGAACGTTGTTTGCGAACGGGGATCGTTCAATCGCCGCTTCAACAGCGGACCGAGTCGGCCCTTCACCGGCTAGGATCAGTCGCACGTTTGGGATTCGGTCGACGACTTGCCCAAATGCTTCAATGAACTCTACATGGCGTTTTCTCGGTTCCAGTGCGGCCAGCATAAGGATTACCGGTGGCTTAGGCTCTCCGGCGGCCGTTCCCAGGAGCAGATGCGGCTCCTGCGGCCATTGCGCGTTCGCGAAGCGTGTCAGATCGAAACCGGAATGGACGACGTGGTGCTGATCGGGACTGCCCAAATGATTGGCGATGCAAATGTCTCGCATGGCCTGGCTGACATCGATGAAAGCGCGCGTGACTTTCGCGGCCAGGCGTTCGGCAGCCAGGAACATGAGCCTCTGCGCGTTGCCCACATGCACGAAAGGTAAAATGTGCACGCCATGTACGATGCAACGGACATTGGCTTCCTTGGCGGCAAGGCGACCGACGATCCCGGCCTTGCTTTGATGTGTGTGCACGATGTCAGGTTGCCAATCGCGTAGAAGGCGAGTGAGTTGCCCGAATGCGGAAATGTCACGGGATGGCGAAATCGAGTTGATCAGTTTTTCCAGAGTCACCACCCTGATGGCTCCGGCAACCGACGCCCGTAATCCAGCATCGTATTCTTGGCCGTGAACCAAAAGCACTTCGTGGCCATGCCGCGCCTGAGCGAGACAGCAGGCCAATGTGTTCTCTTCGGAGCCTGCCCGAAGCAGTCTGGTGAGCACATGAACAATCTTCATTTGCTTATACCTCAGGGGACATGAATCCGGGCGGCGCATCCGGGTGAGCGAGCGCCTGAAGGCGGAGCGTTGAGGGCTGCTCGGCGGCTTCCTTGGCGCGGCCTGGATTGGCTGTTGCTTGGCGCGATCGTGGCAAGCTGGCCAGCGCGTCTGCTGTGGTGAATGCCGGCGTTAAGCCGCCAGCTGTTCTTAGAAGGACAACCAGATATGCCTGAACAGTTCCTGGCCGACCGCCTCTATGCCGGCGCTCGCGTCAATGGTTCGGATGTTCTTGTCCCTGTCTCGCAACTCCGCCATCAGCGATAGCCGCGCATCGAACGCTTCCTTCCTGATCTCTCCCGGCTTGCGCTGCTCGGAGACGGCAAAATCTGAAACGAGATGCAAAGTGAGTTGTGGCCGGCATTCTGCCATCTTTTGATAGAGCCTTTGCTCGAGGCGGGCGAGAACCGACAGGCCGGGGACGGAGAAGAGGTGCGGTGGGACGGTTGGCCCGTCCAGATATCCGCTACACAGCGCCTGCGGCCACCTGTCACAAATGACGATCAGGCCGCGCGTAGCCCATCGATGCGCACGTTTCACGACAGCGTATCGCTCTAATGCGATCAAGACTGCCCAGAATGCCAGCGCGGCAGCGGCGAGTCCTCCCTTCGACCAATTTCGGCTGAAGGAATTGTTGCCATCGTGCTGGGCCAACGACTTTAGACGGCGTCTGTAGGGAAAAACCAGAGTCTGCAACGCCTTGCGGAGCCACCACCCATTGCCGTCTCCGATTCCGACATATGCTTGCGCACACCCGAATTTCCATCGAAATATCCGTGTCAGCCGATCAGCTTGAGTGCTCTTTCCCATGCCATCAGGGCCGACGAGCGCCACTACAAAACCGCCAGCCGCAGGCCGCCTCTTTGGTGGGAATGTGCCGGGCATCAGGCGCTGAAGGGACCTCAACGCCAGATATGAGGTCTTGCGGGCCAGATGAACGCCGGCATCGGCGATCCCGTAACCTCCTGTAAAACCGCAGGCTTCACGGATTGAACGCCGGAGTCTGGCAAGATCTCTGCGGTTTGCCATCAAACCGTCTACGCTTTGCAGAAACCTGCAGCTCGCCAGTCTGCCGCCGCCAAGCGTGTATTCCGCGACACCCAAGCCTTGCTGGCCTGACGGAAGTGGCGGGCGTGCAAACTGGTCCCTCCAACCACCACCGACGGTGATCCACTGTCGCCAAGGCAATGCCCAGGTCCGGAAGGCGAAGCGGGCAATGGTTATTCGAATCTCGTCCTCGGGTGAGACGACTGGAATCGACACCCCATCCACACAAATCGACTCCCATCGTGTAATCGCCGCATAGTCGAATACCGGATATCGCTTGCGAAATTCCCAGCCGACACGGATCCCGATATGCATGTCGAGATGGAGATAGCGGCCATTTGGAAAGTCAGGCAGGAACCAGTCCTCCCGGCCGGCACAGACATTGTCGTAGCAAGACAGGCTCACGCTGCGACAGCCGTGCAGCTTGCTCACGATCGAGCAGAAGACCGGGTAGTCGTGCTTGTCCAGAAGGAGATCCAGGTCGTCGCGGCCCGCAAGTCCGCTTTGCAGGGATGCGAGATCCTGAATTATTCCGTACTTCAGGCCGCTCTCATTGAATGCTCGAAACAGTTCGATGGCGATCGGGAGGGCCGGGACTGTTTCGAGGGGCAGCAAGGAGGCGCTTGCGTCGGTTTGAGAAACACCGGCATCTGCTTTGTTGATCGACGAGCTCGCCCCAACAACCCTGGCTGGCGCTGGAACATTCACCCCCGGCGTCAACGCTTCGACCAGCATGCTTGCCTTGGCTTTTGGAACCCAGCGACGATATTGTTGCGGCTGCAGGCCGTCCCGAGGCTCTCCGGGATCCGTCGGACGGTAGCTTCCGGGTTTGGATTTACGTGAAGGTTGCAAGGGGTTTCCCCTGGTTGATCGCGTCGAGCGTCATTCGCTCATCGTCGCCGGTCATCGTATCGGCGAGGTATATCCAACCTATTGGCGCTGATTTCGTTGAGACGCAGCACCCAATGTTTTCAACGCCGGCCTGCAGCCTTGGATGTCGCCTTGCAAGCTGCCGCATCGAGGGTGAATTGGGTGCCAACTCATCCTTCCTTTGCCGGGTGGTTTCGGCGTCTTTCGAGCAAAAAGATATTATACGAAAACTAACGTATAGAATTCAGGATATAACCGAAAGTTTATCTCGGTCGATCGTGATTGGAATCGAACGATTCATTATATCAAGAAGAATTTTGACTGCTCCAGAACTTCCTACATGATCAAGAACGCCAAGCTGTTCCGAAAACGGTCCATCTATGATTCGAATTCTTTGACCTGGCCTCAATAAGATATCGGGATGCAAAATTCCGTCGTCGTCGGTTGCGGCTATCAGGGACTCGATCACGCCGTATGGCGCCGGGACCGGCATTCCTTTGCTCATGACAAGTCTTCGCACGCCGACGGTCGAGTTGATCGGGTACCAACTTTGCTGAGCAGCCAGCGAGACGAACAGATAGCAGTCGAAATACGCACTGGCCACGGTTCTGACAATGCGAGCGTGGCGAACGGTTCGCCTTCGCTTGGGCAGGTATGTTCGGAAGGTTTGCGATAGCAGGTGCCGCTCCGCCAAGCTCTCGGAATGTTGGTGCGTCTGGACCACGTACCAACGCGCAAGGTCCCCGCCGTAAGTCTTTCCAACCGGCTCCGGGAAGCGATCATAGTATAATTCAGCGTGCTGCATGGCGAAACATTTCTCTAGTTGAGATAGTAACTGTCCGAAACACTACTTTCGAGGGACGTGTATCGGCCATATTTTGGCAGCTTTGGTTCGTCCACCATTGTCAGGGCGATGCCGGCAATCTTCGATCGACCGCCAAGGTGTCGAATTCCTTCTGCAACGGCCTCGCGCGCGGTTTCGCGCCACTTCACGACAAAGAGGACCTTGTCGACATACCGCGCCAGGATCGTGGCGTCGGCCGCGGCTCCAACAGGTGGTGCGTCAACGATCACCGTATCGAACTTTCCGCGAAGCTCTTCGAGAACCGAGCGCATCCGTGCCGAAGCAAGAAGGGCAGGCGGGTTCCGGGTCCTTGCGCCCGCAGGGAGCAGGGATATCCCCGAGCGTTCGTCCAGATGAATTGCGTTTGCTGCCTTCACCGGCAACGTCAGAAGGTCGACTAGGCCGACCTTGTCTGCCATGCCGAAGAAGGCCGTGGTGGCCGAAAGCCGCAAGTCCGCATCGACGACCAGAACCCGTTCGCCGTCGGCCGCTGCGGAGCAGGCCAAGCTCAATACCAGGGTTGTCTTTCCTTCGCCGGGCATCGCCGATGTCACCAGCATGAGGCGCGGCAAGCGGGCCTGGTCGGGCGTCGCATCGATGCCCAGGCGGAGCCGCCGCACGGCCTCGCTAAACCTCGATAGCGGTCTGCGCTCGAGATAAGCCACAGGTTGAGCTTGGGACTGGGCGTCTCTCGACCAGCCCGCCATCCGTGGGATGGATGCAAGAACCGGAACGGACAGCTCTTCCTCTATCTGCTTCTTTGCCAAGAAGCCGGAAGCGAAAAGTTCACGAAGAACGGCGCCTGCGCCCCCGACGAAGAAGCCGAGCACAAGTCCCAACGCCGCGAATAGAGGCCTGTTCGGAAAGCTTGGCGAACCCGGAATAACCGCATCGGTTATCACGCGCACGCCGCTGTTCAGCAGGGTAGACTTCTCCTCGGTGAGCTTGGCGCGTGAAAGGAATGTCTCAAACAGCTCCTTGTTCGCGGCCGCAATCCTTTCTAGGTCGCGCAACTGCACGCCAACCTGACCTTCGACTTCGGATCGGTTGGATACCGAATTCAAGGCTCGGCTGAGAGAAGCTTCCCGGGCCTCGGCAGCGTCCACTTCATTCTTCAGATTGCCGATAAGACGCTGGACTTCGGCGGTAATCTGCCCCTCGATGTCGCGGCGCTCGGCTTGCGCCGCCAGGACATCCGGATGCCGATCGCCATATTTCAATTTAAGGTCGGCTTCCCGCCGTGTCACTCCAGAGATCTGGGCCCGAAGCGCGCTGATAACCACGGACTGCAAGACGTCCGGCATCGACTGGATGTCGCCTCCGCTAGTCAGCAATTTGTCAACTTGTTGATATTGTGCCCGTTTCTCCGACAATTCGGCGCGTGCGGTGATTAATGCGACATTCAATTCAGACAGCTGCTGATCAGTCAAACTGCCTGCTGGCGTCGCCAATAGATTGTGATCGATCCGAAACTTCTGGACAGCTTGTTCCGAAAGGCTCAGTTCCGCTCGCAGAGATGCGGCCCGCTCACTGAGCCATGTGGACGCTTTCCTGGCCCCTTCGTAACGGGACCTTACTCGATCAGCGAGGTAGGCCTGGGAGATTGCGTTCGCCAGCGATGCTGCTTTCCCCGGGTCGTAGGCGGTCACCGAGATCTCAATAACATCCGCCAATCCGACACGCGAAACCCCAAGGGCGCCCTGTAGCCATATTAATGCCCCCGGCCCGATCTTCGGGTCTTCCGTCAGTTTTTCGCTGTCGACGACCTTCTGAAGAAGCGAGGCGGATCTCAGAACCGCAATCTGACTTTCGATAAATGTCGAATTGTCGGCAAAATCAGAATTGGAATAATCCTGCGGGGTCATATAGTCGACCGGGGAATCGAGTAAGACTTGTGCGACGCCCGTGTAGGATGGTGGAAGGAGATAAGCGGCGGCGACAAATAGGGCAAAGGTGATTACAGCAATGCTGCACACAAGCTTCCAGCGGCGGAGAAAGAAATCAAGAATCTCCCGCACGTCGAGCGGCAGTAATTCTCTGGTCATGGTCGGACTGTCAATTGAACTTGCCATTGCCGAATCCTTAGCGATCAACAGAACAACGCCACCCTTCAGCGTCGGCTGAATGTGCTTCACTTCAAAATTGTTTTGGGCAGTTGCCTGTGAGGCGCGATGAGGCTGCTGACAGGGTTCGCACCCGCCATCCGGCATGTCAAAATCGCTTCCGCCCACCAACGATCGCGTCGCCGGTCAGCCGAAAACATAACAGCTTCGCGCACACCGCCGCCATTACCATTATTGAGTAGTAATTCGGCTAAAGGTCGATCTGGTCTACCCGATGAGCCTTTCAGACCTTAGGACGTTCGCAGGGACATCTATCGCTCGTCCGGGTGCTCTATGACGCGACCACCGAGCCGGCGCGCGGGACGGCCTACGCTCCCACACGACGAAGAGGCCGGCCGGCCCCGTTTGTTTCGAGGTTGATATGGACACTTACAGCGACATTGTTCCGGGACTTGTAGATTGGGCGGTCAACAGACCGTTAGCCATTCTGATGCTGTCTGCAACCTGGCCGTTGATGCTTCTTCTAAACAAGGGCCGGTTGCTGGGCTATGGTGCCCTTGCCTTTTTTATTGGAGTTGGGGCCTTGATCGTGTTCGGCATCGAAAGCCCCGCAGGAGCAGCTATTGTCGTGCTCGCCTACAGTTTGCTGGTTTCAGTTGCCCTGATTTCCACCAGCAGGCGACTTGCCGAAATCGAAAATCGCCTTGCGTCCGCCATATCGGTGCTCGATGACCTGGAGGTTGCCGAGGAAAGACGGCAGACCTACAAGGCCAAGCATCCCTCGGCTTCGCGGCTTCGCCGGAAACCGGCAGCTAGAACAATGGAGTCGGTGGTTGCGGGGGGCATGACAGAGGGTCTCGAAAGTGGGACGCAGGTGATCCCTGGGCCTCCTTGGCAAGAGTTCCAACCGCTAGATCCGACAGTGGGATCGGCGGTTTCGGCATTAACTCAACCAACAGGATCCGACGTTCTTTCAGAAGAAAAACGTCGAACAAGACTGGTGTCAAGTTGAGTAGGTCTGCCTTGCGGTAGTTTCGCGGGCGGCAGGGTTGCTGCTGGCGGACCCACGGGCTACTTGCAGAAGTCGATCCGGTAGAGATCATAAGAGCCGGCTTCGGCGGAGATGCACGGCAGCTGGTTCGTCACAAATCCTTGCCGATGGACCGCACCGCTGCCGAGCGGAACAAAGGTGCCGCGGCCAAAACAATGAAAATCGTGACCCCCGACTGGCCCAGTGCGCCTGACGCTCTTGGCTTTCCGCGCTGTACCGGCATGAGTGGCCCCAGCAGGCATTGCGGCTCTTTATGACCTTTGCTGCATGCTGATATCCTCCGAAGGTGGTAAGGTAGTGCCCAACGGTGGTAGGTTGCGCCTCCATTCGGATGAAACTATAAATGGAACTTTATATGTAGCTGGTAGTTTGGACCTGAGGGACGATCACGGCTGGGGTAATCACACAAAATGAGCTTATCAAAGCAGGCTCTTGGATTGGCGAGGGAGCCTACCCTTGCTGAACCAATTTCAGAAATGGGAATCTCAGTACTGCCTGGAGCTGTCCGGCGCCTTTATCCGGCGAACACGACGATTGCACGGGAGTATCAGGCTAGATCCTTTATCCTAGTTATAACCGCGGGGTGGGCCGCATTCGCCAAAACGCTGCGGAATGGCTCTCGTCTCATCGTCGATTTTGCGCTCCCTCACGAAATTGCCTTCATCGAGTTCTGCGGAGACGGGAGCGAGACGGTAACGGCTCTCTCGGACGTGACCGCGATCGAATTGACGGGTCCGGTCCATACATGTTTTTCGCGCTATCCGCCGTCCATTTGCGAGGCCATCATGCTGGCTGAGGCACGGCGGTACTCAAGGATCACCGAACATCTGGCGGGAGTCAGTAGAAGAGGACCTATTGAACGCACGGCTCACCTTCTCCTCGAACTGGGCTGCCGCGCACATAGATCGGTCACAGGTTATCCGCAGCGCTTTGAATGCCCGCTGACCCAGGCCCAGTTGGCCGACGCGTTGGGGCTGTCTGCTGTGCATGTAAGTCGCGTGTTGAAGGATTTGCGAGAAAACGGGCTGGTTTCGTTCCGCAATGGTGTGGTCGAGTTGCATGACCACGCGGGACTTATCAAAATAGCTGGATTTGATCGGTCTTACATTTCGAGTTGATGGCGAATTCCGGTCTCAACTGCGCACCGGCCCTCGCCGAGGGTCAACTACCGAGCCGTAGTCGATGCAGAGCCGTAAAGGGAAATGGCCGGTGCGGAGGGGCAGCCTTCCGGGGACGTGAAGACCGCACCGGCCACTGCGGCGGGCTTAACGCTACGCACCCGTACTGGTCAATCTAACGCATCCTTGCAACCAGGCAATTACGCCAATCGGTGGTGTCCAGGTCAGGGAAATACAGAGGGAATCGTACGCCCTCCGTCTTGGCGAGTCTCTTTTCTAGAGCGATTTGTGGTGGCCGATACTTCGGTCGATGGCACATTTCCTATCGGGAGGTGCGCTATCAGTGCACCCGTCTGACGGTATGGTTGCGGAAGCTCCGGCTAGCTTGTCGGTCGCTGTCCCTGGCCAGGGGCGCCGCAGATCGTCGACGCCTCGGCCATGAACCCTTCCTGTCACCGCCATACGCAGGTCGTCGACTTGGGCGTAGCCGTCATGCTGCCGCGATCGCCTCAAACCAGGCCTGTCGGAGGCCACAACATCGATCATGATACCCCTGCGCATCCCAACTTCCGCAAACACAGCGAACACGCTCCTCCGTCTCAATCGGTCAACTAGGCGCGTCTAGTTCTTTTGCGTTGTGACCTCATCCAAGTAGTCGAATGGACTGGACGCCATACAAGGCCGTAACTTTTTTGTTTGGCTGCGGGGTTGGGAGGTCGTATGACCATACCGTTACAAATCAAAGAGTTGTTGGAAATCGAGGCGTACCGGCGAACCATCAAGATGCTCGACCACGCCTATGACGTCGACCTGGCAAATGCTTGCACGCCTGTGGAGCGGGAAAAGGCTCAGTACCGACATTATTGGGAAACATTACTGTACTATGAACAGATTGCAGAGATAAAAACGCGGCGGCTCATCCGGAAGGCGGAGCGTCTCAATCTGTCGATCGGCCCCGCGGACAGCGACAGCCCAATGTGGAGGAGATCGTCTCAGCTAAACAGCTGGATACTTACGACGGTTGGCTGTTCTGAAGTACAAAAAATAATCCGCAAAGAATACAAAGATCGACGAGCGCGAGACACTACCTGGGCTGGCGTAATCATCGGTCCACTCACCCGGCTAGCATCTGTTTGGCTGGTCGAGCGCGGGTAGCCGTACAGCAGCCAACGCACGCTCCCAGTCATGATCGCCGAGAAGGCGGCGGACATGATCCTATTTGGATCGCGCCGACAATGTTCTGGCGACGTGCGGCTGCCTGCATTGGAGGGGCATCCCATGACCTCGTCCGTTCATCAGAGTTTCAGGTTGGTTGTCCGCCAAGCTTCATACTCATCGTTCGCACTTGGGTGCAGCGGATAATAGCGTTGCAACGGCCCGCCCTCCATGAGTTTCATGCGCGAAAATTCCTCCCAGTCGTGATGCTTTTGGGATTCCTCGATCACCTTTGCGGCCATTGCGACGGGCAGCACGACCACCCCGTCGTCGTCGGCGACGATGATGTCGCCGGGGATCACCGTGACACCGCCGCAGGCAATCGGAACGTTGACGGCGTTGGGATAGATGCTGGTTTGCACATGGTAGTTGGGCGTCCAGCCGCGCAGCCATAGCGCCAGATCGAGCTTTTCGACGTTGGGCCGGTCACGCATGCACCCGTCGATCACGATACCCGCGCCGCCTCTGCCCTTGAAATACGTCGACATCATATCGCCGAAGACGCCCGAGCTCATGTCGCCGCGCGCGTCGACCACGACCACGTCGCCTTCCTGCGCGTGGTAGAGCACGTGTCGGTGCAGTTGCGTCTCCGGATCGGCATATTCTCCCTCGGTGAAGAGGTCCGGCCGCTGCGGCATGAATTGCAGCGTCAGTGCCGGCCCGACGATCGACTTGCCGTGGTTCTGCGCCACCGGGCCGACCATGTGCGGATTGCGGAAGCCCATATGGCCAAGCGTGCCGGCAACCGTCGCCGCGCCGATCTCCCTTAGCGCGTCGATCAGATCCTTGGGCGGCCGCGTGATGTCGGAAGTATGCGTCATTGTGGACTCCGATTGAAAGGAACTACCAGTTCGTGACAGAACCATCGCGGCGCTTGAGGTGGGGTGCTTCCCAGAAACGGAAGCTCTGCGCCTGGACCGCCTCTTCGTTGACCTCGACGCCGAGCCCCGGCAGATCGCTGACGGGATAGTCGGGGCCGTCGAGCCGCGGCTGTACCGGGAAGAATTCGGAATTGTCGAAGCCAAGCTTTGCTTCGGGCACCCTGGTCTCGAGCCACGCGAAGTTGGGTACCGCGGCGGCCAGATGCACGGTCGCGGCCGTGCACACCGGACCAAGCGGGTTGTGTGGTATCAGGTCCACATAGTGCGCCTCGCTCCAGCCGGCGACTTTCATCGCTTCGGTGAACCCGCCGACATTGCAGATATCGAGCCGGTTGAACTGGTGGATACCGCGCTCGATGTAGGGCAGGAACTGCCACTTGCTCGCAAATTCCTCGCCGATGGCGAAGGGGATGTCGGTCATGGTGCGCAGGGACTCGTAGGCCTCCGGCGTCTCGTCGCGTATCGGCTCCTCGAGGAAATCGAGCACGCCGCGGTCGAGCTTGTTGCAGAAGCTCGCTGCCTCCGCCACCGACAGCCGGTGGTGATAGTCGATGCCGAGGACGACATCGTCGCCCAGCGCCCGGCGCGCCTTGTTCAGCATGCTCGCGGTAGCGCCGATCGACTGGCGTGGCTCGAAGATGTCCCTGCTGTTTTGCCCGGCGGGAAAGAAGCGGATGGCCTGCCAGCCCTGCGCACATAGCTCGCGGGCCCGCTCGATGGCAATGTCGCCCTCGGCCTCGTCTCCGGTCGAGGCGAAGGTGGGGATCCGGTCACGCTGTTTGCCGCCCAGCAACTCGTAGACCGGCACCCCCAGCGCCTTGCCCTTGATGTCGTGAAGGGCGATGTCGATGGCGGATATCGCCGCCTGCAGAACTCGCCCGCCTTCGAAATACTGGCTGCGATAAACCTCTTGCCAGATGCGCCCGATCTGCATGGGGTCGCGGCCGACCAGGAACTCGCGATAGTGCTCTACCGCGCCGGCCACGGCCTTCTCGCGTCCGCTCAGGCCGCTCTCGCCCCAGCCGAATATGCCCTGGTCGGTCTCGACCTTGACCAGCATCTGGTTGCGCGTTCCCACCCACACTGGATAGGGCTTGATCGCGGTGATCTTAAGCTTCGTAGTCATCCACGCCCACGTTCCACACGCATCCGCCTGCTCAGCTGGCCTCGAGGGCCATTTCAGTTTCGCCGTCGAACAGATGCATCCGCTCTTGGTCGAACTCGAGCCAGATCCGCTCGTCGGGCGCGACGGCAATGTTCGGCGGCACGCTGACGTTGACGACGGCGCCGGACAGGAACGCCTGCACGAAGGTGACGTCTCCGGTTGGTTCCACCGTGTAGACCTTGGCCGGGATGCTGCCTGGCGCCGCACTCTTGTGCAGCTTGATCGTCGAGTGACGTGCGCCGAGCACGACTTTTTTGGTCGTTGCCTTCGTGACCTTCTGGACGTTGCGCGGCGAGAGCCCGAGGCTCCAGCCCTCCGCGCTGGTCAACACGGTACCGCCCGGTGCCGTCGATGCCTCCAGCGGAATAAGGCTCATCGCCGGGCTGCCGATGAAACTGGCGACGAACATGTTCACCGGATGGGCAAAGACCTGCGCCGGTGAATCGTATTGCTGCAGGAAGCCGCCGTTCATCACCGCCATCTTGTCGGCCATCGTCACGGCTTCGAGCTGGTCGTGCGTCACATAGATGATCGTCGCCTTGAGGTCCTGATGAAAGCGCTTGATCTCCGACCGCATCTGTACGCGCAGTTTGGCGTCGAGGTTGGAGAGCGGCTCGTCCATGAGAAACACGGCGGGGTCGCGCACAAGGGCGCGGCCCAAGGCCACACGCTGCTGCTGGCCGCCCGAAAGTTCGCGCGGCTTGCGTTCGAGCAGGTGCGTCATGTCGAGCACGCGCGCCGCTTCCTTGACCTTCTTGTCGATCTCGTCCCTGGGCAGTTTGCGCATCTGTAGCGGGAAGGCGAGATTCATATAGACCGACTTTTGCGGATAGAGCGCGTAGTTCTGGAACACCATTGCGATGTCCCTGTCCTTGGGATCGAGATCGTTGACCACCCGTTCCCCGATGACGATGTCGCCCGATGTGATCGGGGTCAGCCCCGCGACGAGATTGAGCGTGGTTGTCTTGCCGCAGCCTGAAGGGCCGACGAGCGCAACGAACTCGCCGTCATTGACCGTCAGCGAAACGTCGTTGACGGCCTTGAAGTTGCCGTAGGTCTTGACGAGATCTTTGAGGACCACGTGGGCCATCGGCAACTCCCTAATGCTTGACCGCGCCTTCTGTCAGGGCGCGTACGAAGTATCGTTGCAGGACGAGGAACAGCACCACGACGGGCACGCTCATCATGAAGCTCGCCGCCATCAGGCCCGGAAAGTCCGTCGTGTTTTCCGAGAAGAAGCGCTGGATGCCGACCGGCAGCGTCAACTGGTCGTTCTTGGAGAGGAAGGTGTAGGCGTAGATGTACTCGTTCCACGCGCCGATGAAGGAATAGATCGCGGTGGCGATGATCCCCGGCGTCGAGAGCGGCATCACGATCATGATGAAGGCCTGGAACCGCGTTGCCCCGTCGATGCGTGCCGCCTGCTCGAGCTGCACCGGGATATTGTCATAGAAACCCTTGAGCAGCCAGATCGCCAGGGGCAGGCCGAAGGTGAGGTAGGTCAGGATCAGCGAGCCATGCGTGTTCACCAGCCCGATCGCGCGCATCAGGATGAAGAGCGGCACGAGAAAGATCACTGCCGGGAACATGTTGCGCAGCAGCACGGCGAAGAACAGGAAGTTCCGGCCCGGGAAAGTGAAGCGCGAAAACGCATAGGCCGCAGGAACAGCCACGATCACCGAAAGGATTGTCGTGACGGTCGACACGAACAGGCTGTTCCAGAAGAAGCGCAGGAAGTCCTGGCCGACACTGTTCTGCGGATCGAGCAGCTTCTGGTAGCTGGCAAGCGTGGGCTCGTCAGGCCACCATTGCGGCGGGAATTGCGTCGCCGCGAAGCCCGACTTGATCGAGGTGATCAGCATCCAGATCATCGGCAGCGCTGTGTAAAGCAGCATGAACAGAAGGAAGATGCGCCCGGCCCACCGCCATCCGTCGACGCGCATGCGGCGACGGGTCTGGCCTCGAGAGGCTGTCTCGGCGATCGTGCTCATGCGCCACCCTCTTTCCGCTCATTGCCGCTCAGCGCACGGACGTAGAAGTAGCCCAGCATCATCAGGATGAGGAACAGGAGCACCGAATAGGCCGATGCCACGCCCCAGCGTTGCCGGCCGAAGGCGAGCTCGTAAATATGGGTTATCCAGATATGCGATGCGTTCGATGGTCCACCTGCGGTCATGATCCAGGGGATGATGAAGGAATTGAAGTTGGCCACCGCAAGCAGCAGGATCGTCACCACCGAGACGTTGCGCAAGTGCGGGAAGGTGACGTGCCAGAAACGCTGCCATGCATTGGCCCCGTCGACTTTCGCGGCGCGCAACAACTGGTCGGGCACAGTCTGCAGGCCGGCCATCATCATGATCATGGCAAATGGAAACTCGCGCCAGATATTGACGACGATCAGGGCGGGGAGCACCGTGCTGACGTTGTCGATGAAATTCGGCGGCCGGTCGGTCAATCCAAGGCCCACGAGCACCGCGCCGATGATGCCGAAATCCGAATGGTAGATCCACTTCCAGATATAGGAGGCGGCGACCGCGCTGATCACCCAGGGAATGATCAGGATGGCACGCAGGATGCCACGGCCGACAAAGTCGCGGTGCAGCGCCAGCGCCGTGGCAAACCCCAGGACAAAGGAGATGAAAGTCGACCCGAATGTCCAGATCAGGGTGTTCCAGGTGACTTTCCAGAACACCTCACTGGTGAGGATGGTGGTGTAGTTGTCGAAGCCGATGAAGGTCTTGTCGCGGAGCTGCAGGCCGGGCGGCGTCTTATAGAATGACAGCTCGATCGTGTAATAGATCGGATAGGCGATGACGACGAGCATCACGGCGATCGCGGGGAGCACGTATGCGTAGTCGGCGCGATGGTCCCAGATATTCCGCAACGCGCCGGACCTGCCGGGTTGCGATTTTCGGCGAGCCTCGGCCTTGCCGGTCACGATCGTCACTGTGGCGTGCCCTTGTTCTTCGGGATGAACCGGCTGCACTCGCGGTGCAGCCGGCCAGATCGGAGGTCAGGTCCGGACTAGAGTCCGCCCATCAGGTCTTTCACCTTCTTGGCCGCGTCATCCGCTGCCTGGTCGACGGTCATCGCTCCGGTCAGGGCATTCTGCAGCATGTCCGGGACGATGATGTTCATGATCTCGGGCGACTCCGGCAGCGCCGGGAACGGGATCCCATACGGCAGCATCGAGGTCGTGACATCGAGGAACTTGATGTGGTCCAGACGTTCCTTCATCCATTTGGTCTTGAAGCCGTTGAGATTGCCCGGGTTGGAGCCGGCATAGGCCATCTTCAGCGACCATTCCGGGCTCGTCCACATGCAGATGATCGCCTTCGCGGCCGGCTCGTCCACCTTGCCGCCCTCGACATATTCGGGCTTCAGGATGTGAATGTTCGAGCCGCCGAACACGACGGCGCGCTTGCCGTCAGGGCCGGTCGGGATCAGGCCGTAGCGCATATTGTCGATGACGGTCTGCGCCTTCTCCTTGTCGGTGCCCGTCGCCTTTGCCTGCAGGTCGAGCATGACGTTGTAGTCGGACGGGTGCGAGATCATCATGCCCAACTGGCCGGCGACGAACAGAGGCTGGTTGTCGGCCTGCTGGTTGGTAAGTGCCGAGACCGGAACCGACTTGTCGCGGACATACATGTCGTATGAGGCTTGCAGCGCCGCCTTGCTCTGCGGGCTGTCGAGCTCCACCTCCTTGTAAGTCGGGTTCGCGGTGGCTTCGTCGAAGACGCCGCCGCCATAGGCCCACAACTGCGGCATGAAGCGATAGGGCGTATTGCCGGCATTCTTGCGAGCCACGAGGCCGTAGCCTGCAATGCCGAGCTTGTCGTGGATCTGCTTGGAATATTTGACGACGTCGTCCCAGGTTGCCGGAGCCTTGTCCGGATCGAGGCCCGCACGCTTGAAGATGTCGGCGTTCCAGATGAACGCCATCGTCTCGTTGTTCGTCGGTATGCCGTAAGTCACCCCATCCCAGGTCACGGCCTTCATGGCGCCGGGCCAGAAATCCTCGGTCGAATAGCCGACATCCTCTGGTTTGAGCGGCTGCAGATAGCCCTTCGAGGCGAATTCGGTACCACCCAGGATTTGCAGGCGGACCGCCATCGGCGCGGCATTGCCCAGGAGTGCCGTGCGGAATTTGTCGAGAAGGTCGTTATAGGTGAGGGCCTGTTCCTCGAGCTGGATGTTCGGATAGGTCTTGCGGAAAGTCTCGAAGAAATCCTTGTAGTACTGGCGCAGGAGGTCGGGATCGCCCTCGAACACGCCCTGATACCAGAAAGTCAGTCGCCCCTTGTAATCGAGCGGGGTGACCTTACCGCAATCGCCGGCCGTGTCGAATTCCTGTGTTCCGGCGATGGAGCGCACATATTCGGGCGACCATTTGCTCAGGTCGACCGGCGGCGCACCCAGCGCCGATGTGGACATAAGCGATGCCGCCAAAACACCGACGACAGTGCCGCGCAGGACCGCACTGCCGAGCATGATCCTCGTCATAGGTATCCTCCCTGGTTCTCTGCCCTGCGATCGCGAGGATGGTTCTTTCAGTACAGTGTATCCTCGCGATCGCTTAGTACGTTTTCAGATCGTGGATTGCCTGTCAACGAGCCAGATCGTACATTGTATACGGAAACTGTGCGTGATATCGGACAGACTGTGTATTAATTTGGGGAGCCGGCTCTTGGCCGAAACAAACGATTTTAAAGCAAAGCCGCCTCCGGGGATCGACGCCATCGGAGCCTCCAGCGAGGGCGCCTCCCTTTACGAACTGATAAGGGAAGACATCATCGAGGGACGGCTCGCCGCCAACGAACGGCTTGTCGTCACCGATCTCGCGCGCCGCCACGGCACCTCGACCAACCCCGTGCGCGAGGCCCTGCAACTGTTGCGGGGCGAGGGGTTCGTCATCTTTTCTCCCAATCGCGGGGCGCGTGTAAGGCCCATCGATCAGGACTTTGTCCGCGACATCTACGAGATCGGTGTTCTGATCGAACCAGCCTTGACGCGATGGTTTGTGGGCATGGCCACCGGCGAGGACATCGCCGAACTGGAACGTATCCAAGGCCTGATTGAAGAGAACAACTTTGCCGACACATTCAGGCACAGTGAGCTGGATACCGCCTTTCACACCGTGATGTACCAGCGGCACTATAACCGCCATGCCGCCGAACTCTGGTGGAAGCATCGCGAAGTGCTGCGAGCGGTGAGCCGACGCTTCAATTTCACGCTCGCGCGGCGTGCCGCGATCATTCGCGAACACCGCGAACTCATTGCGCTCATAAAAGCGGGAGAGGCAGACAAGGCAGCCGAACTCATTTCCCGTCATGTCGAGGGTTCCGGCCGGCATGTTCTCGAACACATGCGTGCGCGCAACGCCGCTCGGGCCGGATAGGACGAGGGTCAGGTCTGGAACATCGTGGCTGACCCTCACTGGCAAAGGTAGTTGAAATGAAAATCACCAGCGTTCGGCCGTGGCTGATCAAGTCCGATGCTTCTTATTGGGGGGAATTCCTGTTCGTCGAGGTGACGACAGACGAGGGGCTGAGCGGCTGGGGAGAGATCACCACCACCACCAAGCTCGCCAACCGCGCCCTCTGCACGATCCTTCGACAGATCGGAGCCGCGGTGACGGGCGAGGATCCGGCGCGCATCGAGTATCTCTGGCACAAGATCTTCCGCAGCTTCACCTATATGGGCAGTCGTGGCGCCGCGGTCGAATGCGTGAGCGCGATCGACATAGCCCTGTGGGATCTCAGGGGCAAAGCTCTCGGCAAGCCGATCTACGAGCTGTTGGGCGGGCCAGTCCGTGATGAAATCGCGCTCTACACCCACCCAAACCAGGCCAAATTCACCAGCAAGGATGCTGTGGTCCGCGAAATCCTGCACATCGTCGAATCCGGACACACTGCTCTCAAGTTCGATCCTTTCCCCCACCAGGGTCGCGGTGCCGGCGGCGTGTCCCGCGAACAGCGGGACGGCTATCTCGATGGCGGCATGACCCGTAAGGACGAGCGCGAGGCCGCCGAACTCACGGCTCTGATCCGCGAAACGGCGGGGCCCGATGTCGACATCCTCATCGATGCGCATGGGCGGTTCGACGTTCCGACCGCCATTCGCCTCTGTCGCAGCCTCGAGGAAGCCGGCCAGATCGACTGGTTCGAGGAGCCGTGCCCGCCCGAGAGCCTTAACGCCCTCAAGCAGGTGCGCGAGAAGGTCAGTGCGGCCATCTCGTGGGGCGAGCGCGGCCACACGAAGTGGGATTTCGTGCCGGTTCTCGAGAACAAGCTCGCCGACTACATCATGCCCGACGTCACCTGGACCGGCGGCATTACCGAACTCAAGAAGATCTCCGCTCTGTGCGAAGCCTATTACATCCCGGTCTCGCCACATGACGCCGCCGGGCCGATCAACGTGGTCGCGGGAGCACAGGTGATGATGACCGTTCCGAACTTCTACAAGCTCGAAACGTCGGAGTGGAATTTGGGCAAGTACGATCATCTCATCGACAGGCCGCTCGACGTTTCGAACGGCAGCCTCAAGCTTTCGTCGAGGCCGGGTCTCGGCATCGAGATGAACCGCGATTACCTGCAAGCCCATGAGATCGAACTGGGCTAGCAACGTTGTCGGCAGCATGCGGGCGACAAGCCTGCAAATCAGGACGAGGATAAGTCATGCCAAAGACGGATGGAGCCGGCGAGGCCCTCAACCGGGTCAACACCAACTCGAAGCCGTCCGAGCTTCGCATCACCGACATGCGGGTGGCCGAAATCGTCGGCGCGCCGTTCACCTCGGCGCTGCTCAAGATCTACACCAACCAGGGCATCGTTGGGCTTGGCGAGGTGCGCGACGGCGCCAGCGCCACTTACGCGCTGATGCTGAAGAGCCGGCTGCTTGGTGAAAACCCCTGCGACATCGACCGTCTGTTTCGCCGGATCAAGCAGTTCGGCGGGCACGGCCGGCAGGGCGGCGGCGTCTCGGCGGTCGAAATCGCGCTGTGGGACCTCGCCGGCAAGGCCTATGGCGTGCCGATCTACCAGATGCTGGGCGGCAAGTTTCGCGATCACGTGCGCGTCTATTGCGATACCGACGCCGAAAAACCCAGCGGCACCGAAACCGGCAAGCGCCTCAAGGAACGGATGGGCCGCGGGTTCACCTTCTTGAAGATGGACCTGGGCTTGATGCAGATCGCCCATGTCCCGGGCGCCGTGGTCGCACCTGCCGGCGCGCTCGAAGGGTTTCACGGCAACCCGCGCGGCCGCGGTGGCTCGTTCGAGGAGCGAAAGGCCCGCAATCTCGCTTATGACGCGCAGAACGTGCAGCACCCGTTCACAGGCCTGCATTTCACCGAAAAGGGGATAGACCTGCTCGAGCAGTATATCCACGAGGTTCGCGAGGTCATCGGATACGAGATCCCGCTTGCCATCGACCATGTCGGCCACATCTCGCTGCAGGATGGCATACGCCTGTCGCGCCGTATCGAGAAATACGTTCCGGCCTGGCTGGAGGACGTGATCCCCTGGCAATACACCGAGCAGTACCGGCAATTGCAGCAGGCTACCACGGTGCCGATCTGCACCGGCGAAGACGTCTACCTCAAGGAAGGCTTCGAGCCGCTGCTCAAGAGCGGCGGCCTCTCGGTCATCCACCCCGACCTGCTCACCAGTGGGGGCATTCTCGAGACCAAGAAGATCGGCGATATGGCGCAGGATCACGGTGTCGCCATGGCGATCCATATGGCCGAAAGTCCGATCGCCGCGATGGCCGCCGCGCATGTCGCCACCGCGACCGAGAACTTCATGGCGCTCGAATACCACTCCGCCGATGTCGGCTGGTGGGACGATATCGTCACCGGCCTGCCCAAGCCGCTTGTCAAGGACGGCTTCATCACCGTGCCCGACAAGCCGGGGCTGGGTATAGACGATGTGGTCGACGAGGTGATCACCCAGCATCTGCAGCCCGGTGTCACGGGGATATGGCAATCCACCGAGCATTGGGACAATGAATATAGCTGGGACCGGACCTGGAGTTAGCCCAGACCCCTTGCCCTCATTCCCCCAGGCTCACAGGGCCAACGACCGGCCATTCGTGTCGACCTCTCCCAAGGGAGAGGAGAAGAAAGAAACGGACGAAACCATGATCTACGAACTGCGTATCTATGACTGCCTGCCGGGCAGACTGCCGACTTTGCTCAAGCGCTTTTCCGACCAAACGCTGGCCATCTGGGAGAGGCATGGCATCCGCCAAGCCGGGTTTTTCACCACCGCGATCGGCGAAAACAGCAATCGCCTCACCTATTTCCTCGCCTGGGAATCGCTGGCCGAGCGTGAGGCGAAATGGGCGGCTTTCGTCACCGATCTGGCATGGCACAGGGCCCGGGACGAGTCTGAGCGCGACGGGCAGATCATTGCCAATATCAGCAGCCAGCTGCTCACGCCGACAGCTTTCTCGTCTGTGAAATAGGACTGCGCCATGAAGATCACCGACCTGCGGTGCGCCGTAATCGGCAAACATCCCATCGTCCGTATCGTCACCGACGAAGGTCTCTACGGCCTTGGCGAGGTCGAGTACACCAAGCCTTATCTCAAGCCATGGGTGCTGCATTTCCGCGAGGCGCTGATCGGCGAGGATCCGACCGACGTCGAGCGGGTCATGTTGAAGATCCGCCAACGCGGCTCTTTCAAGCCCTATGGCGCGGCGGTCAGCGCCATCGAACATGCGCTGTGGGACATAGCCGGCAAGGCCGCCGGCGTGCCGGCCTACAAGCTGCTAGGCGGCAAGGTGCGCGACAAGGTGCGCGTCTACAACGGCTCGATCCGCCAGAAGCGCACGGGCGACCGGCCGGAGGACTACGCCGCCGACGTCAAATGGATGATGGAGCAGCCGCAGAACTTCTTCATGGTCAAGCAAGGAATCTCGTTCCATTCCAACATGAAGGACACCATCGAGGACTTCCATTACGGCGTGACGCAGAAGAAGGCCGGCTATCATGGTGCGATGGATCAGGGTGTGATCAGCGAACGTGGTTTCAACCACATGCTCGACTGCGTGATCGCGATGAAGGAAGTGCTGGGGGACAAGGTCAGCCTTGCACTCGACTGCGGCCCGGGCTGGATGCTGCCCGATGCGATCACGTTCGCTCGCGCGGTCGAGAAATACAATTTGATGTGGCTCGAGGACATGCTGACCGGCGACTATGTACCGTGGGTCAATCCGCAGGCCTACCGGGAGCTGACCACCTCCACCTCGACGCCGATCCATACCGGCGAGCAGATTTACCTCAGGCACAATTTCAAGGAGCTGATCGAGACGCAGGCGGTGCGCGTCATCGGCCCCGATCCTGCCGACATTGGCGGCATCGCCGAGCTAAAATGGGTCGCCGAGCACGCCTATATGCACTCGATCCTGATGGCGCCGCACGGCACCGCGAACGGCCTGCTGGGCCTGGGCGCGCTGATCAATGTCTGCGCCACCTTGCCCGCCAACTACGTCGCGTTCGAATATCCCAGCGCCTCGGACCCCTGGTGGAACGACATCGTCATCGGCCTGCCCAAGCAGATCGTGAAGGACAGCATGGTGGATCTGCTGGAAGCACCGGGGCTAGGTCTCGACATCGACGCCGAAGGCGCCAGGAAGTATTTGCTGGCGGAGGATGCCGGCTTCTTCGATTGATTGGCGCCGGTGGCCCTCGATCTCATCGACCGAGGACATACTTCAAAGTGCGGATGCGAGCGGCTACCATTGGAGCGTAGCCTGCACACCTTGCAACAACGGAAATCGGCGCATTGTTGACGTGCGCCAGCCTTGTTTAGTTATGGCGGATCTCGGTCCCGAGCACCTTCAGGCATTCGCGGATGAAGGCAGCGAGGGCTGTCCAACCCTTGGCCGACACCATGGTGCCATCGACGAAGGCTTCCGTGGGAGAGAGGTCGACATAGGTTCCGCCTGCCAACGTCACTTCCGGTTCGCAAGCGGCGAGCGCGCCAACCTTCTTGCCGCGCACGACGCCGTCAACGGCAATCAGAATCTGGACCCCATGGCAGATCGTGAAAATCGGTTTCCCGGTGTCGTGGAAGTGCCGCACCATGGCTTGCACACGCTTATCCGTGCGGATGTATTCCGGGCCGCGGCCGCCAGCGCAGTATACGGCGTGGTATTGATCGAGCTGCTTTTCCGCCTCAGAGAACGTCTTGTTGATCACCTGAAAGTGGCCGAGTTTTTCGGTGTAGGTCTGGTCGCCCTCGAAGTCGTGCAGGGAGGTCTTGATGAGATCTCCGGCCTGCTTGTCCGGGCAGACCACGTGGACGGTGTGACCGACGGCTTCCATCGCCTGCTGGTAGACGAAGATCTCGTACTCCTCGGTGAACTCGCCGGTGAGCATCAATATTTTCTTGCCTGACATAGTCGGTTCCTCTGTCGTGTGAAAAAAAGCCGGGCAAGCCATGCCGCGCCCCGCATTGGCTTTGTCCGTCCTCAGAATGGAGAATTGGGGAAGCAGTATTCCTCGGCGTTGTCGTTGGTGGTCAGCGGCGCGGACATCGGTTTAGCCTCAATCGAAGGCCGGCAGCAGGCGATCGCGCGAGTGCTCGATGTGGGCGCGCATTGCTTTCGCGGCCGCATCGGGATCGGCCGAACCGAACGCGGCAAGGATCGCCTCATGCTCGTCCAGCGCCTCCTCGGTCACGCGGGAGTGGTACATCAGGCGAAAAATGTGGAAGTGGGTGTGTTGATAACCCAGCGTCTCGCGAATGAGCTCGTTTTCGGCATATTCCATGATCTTGTCGTGGAAAATCGCGTCCTGCCGGGCGAAGTTTGAGTAGCGCAGACGCTCGTCCTTGCCCTCGCGGCGCGACATCACCCCTGCTGCCTCCAGCAGCGTGCCGAGTTTGGCCTCGTCCATCGCGGCAGCGGCCTTCGCCGCGCCGTGCGGTTCGAGCAGGAGACGCATTTCGTACAATTCGTCGAAACGGCGCCGGCTGATCTGCGGTGCGGCGCGGTATCCGATAAGATGCGTCTTCAGAACCAGGCCTTCGCCTTCCAGACGCCCGAGCGCTTCGCGGATCGGCGTATGGGAAACGTCGAACTCCTTGACCAAATTGTCGACGGTGATGCGTGAACCGGGCGCGATCTTCAGCGACATCAGCTGCGCGAAAATGGCCTCGTAGACGTCCTCGGCCAGGCTGCTCGCGCGCTGGATGCGACCCGCTCCCGTGGGTGCTTCACCATTATTGCTCAAAATGACAGGTTGCATTCTTTCGCCTCTCGACAAGGGAGACTGCTAACACGAGGGTTTGACCAATGCAATACTATATCCTATACGATTTTATCGGTGCCGTTCAGTTCAGGATCTTCGGTGCGGATTTTGCAATGCGAGTTTCTCCGACACCCCTCAAGGATGCAGCCTGCCATGAGCCTTCTCACAGCCCTCCGGCTCCCACGCGAAATTCTATTCGGGAAGGGGCAACGCCATGCACTGCCGGTCGTGGCCGCTCGCTACGGTCGACGCGTCCTGATCTGCACCGACGAGCGTTTCGCCGGTACGGCCGTGTTCGCCGAAATCATGGCATCCTTGCAGGCAGCGTCGATCGAAGTGCTGGTCCATGACGATGTCCTGCCGGATGTGCCGCGCGACTCCGTGGCGGTGTGCGTCGAGGAAGCGCGGGGCTTTGGGCCCGATATGGTGATCGGGATCGGCGGCGGCAGCTGTCTCGATTTCGCCAAATGCGCCGCCTTGCTGATCAGCCACGGCGGCGAACTCCACGACTACTACGGCGAGTTCAAGGTTCCGGGGCGGACGCTGCCGCTCATCGCCGTGCCGACCACGGCGGGCACAGGATCGGAGGTGACACCCGTCGCGGTGATATCCGATCCGGACCGCACGCTCAAAGTCGGCATATCGAGCCCCCATCTGATCGCTGCCGTTGCCATCTGCGACCCCGAACTGACAATGACTTGTCCGCCGGGCCTGACGGCGATCGCCGGTGCGGACGCCCTCACGCATGCGATCGAGGCCTTCACGGCCATGCGCCGGGACGGTGACTTCAGCCTGCCGCAGCGCCACGTCTTCATCGGCAAGACGCCGCTGACCGACCATTTCGCGCTGCTGGCCGTCAAACTGCTCGGCCGCAGCCTGGAGAAGGCGTTTACTGACGGCGGCGACGCCGAGGCGCGCGCCGACGTGATGATGGGAGCGCTGGCGGCGGGTTGCGCGTTCGGCACCGCCGGCACGGCGGCCGCGCACGCCGTGCAATACCCGGCAGGCGCGCTCACACACACGCCGCATGGGCTGGGGGTGGCGACAATGATGCCTTATGTCATGAGCTACAACAGCCGTGTGGCCGCGGCGGAGATCGCCGAGATAGGGATTGCTCTTGGCCTTGAGCCGCACGGTCGGAGCGCCGACGAAATGGCGGGCGCGACCATCGAGGAGATCAGGCGTTTGTTTGCGGCGATCGGTATCACTCCGACGCTGGCCGGTCTGGGGCTTCCGGCCGACAAACTCGACTGGACCGCCGAGCAGGCACTCGGCATCGATCGGCTGATCAAGAACAATCCGCGCCCATTCGACCTCACCGCCATGCGCCGCCTTGTCCAGGCTGCCTATGACGGCGATCTCGACGCCTGCGCCATGTGAACGTCAGGAACAAGACGATGAACCTTCCCTATAATGCCTTCCAGCTCGATCAGGACCCCTACGAAGTGCGAGGTTTTCCGCACCGACTCTACATTGGCGGACAATGGCTGCCGTCTTCCGACGGCGGGCTCATTGAGGTCACCGATCCGTCCTCCGGTGCGGTAATCGCGGCGGTTCCCGATGCGACCCTGGAGGACGCCGCCGCAGCAGTCGAGGCAGCGGCCAAGGCCGCCAAGGGGTGGCGTGAGACCGCGCCACGCAAGCGCTCGGAGATTCTCAGGCGCTGTTTCGAGCTGATGGTCGAGCGGTCGGAGACGCTTGCCATGCTGATCTCGCTGGAGAACGGCAAGGCACAACGCGACGCGCGCGGCGAGGTGGCTTACGCAGCCGAATTCTTCCGCTGGAACGCCGAGGAAGCTGTTCGCATCACCGGCGAGTTCGGCACCGCTCCGTCCGGAACCAACCGGATCGTGGTCGACTATCAGCCGATCGGCATCTGCGTCCTCGTCACGCCGTGGAATTTCCCCGCCGCGATGGCGACACGCAAGATCGCACCGGCCCTCGCGGCAGGCTGCACGGTCATTCTGAAGCCGGCCAGCGAGACGCCGCTGACCGCCGATGCACTCGCCGCGCTCTACAGCGAAGCCGGCGTCCCGGACGGCGTCGTCAACGTGCTGACGACGTCGACACCCGGCCCCCTGACTTCGGCCATGCTGGCCGACCCGCGCGTCAGGAAGTTCTCCTTCACCGGCTCGACCGGGATCGGCCGGGCCTTGCTCGCCGAGGCCGCCAAGCATGTGATCTCCTGTTCCATGGAACTTGGCGGCAACGCGCCCTTCATCGTCTTCGACGATGCCGATCTCAATGCGGCCCTCGATGGCGCCATGATTGCCAAAATGCGCAATGCCGGCGAAGCCTGTACCGCCGCCAACCGCATTTACGTCCAGTCGGGCATCCACGATGCGTTCGCCGACGGCCTGTCCCGGCGCATGGCCGCGCTCAAGATCGGCGCCGGCACCAGGGCAGAGACGGAATGTGGGCCCATGATCACCAGGAAGGCGGTCGACAAGATCGACCGGCTGGTCAAGGATGCGGTCAATCGGGGTGCCAAAGTGTTGTGCGGCGGCTCGGTGCTTGAAGGAGATGGCTTTTTCTATCCTCCGACCGTCCTGTCCGAAGTCTCGCCGGACGCCGATATGGCGCATGAGGAGATCTTCGGCCCGGTGGCGCCTATCACCCGCTTCGAAAGCGAGGCGCAAGCCATCCTCCACGCCAACAACACCGAATACGGCCTCGCCGCCTATCTCTACACGCGCGATGTGGCCCGCGGCATGCGGGTGGCCTCGGAGATCGAGGCCGGCATGATCGGCCTTAACCGCGGCTTGATGTCGGATCCCGCAGCGCCCTTCGGCGGGGTAAAGCAGAGCGGCCTCGGGCGGGAAGGGGGCCAGCATCACGGCATCGCCGAGTTCATGGAGGCCAAATACATCGCTGTAACCTTCTGAGCGGACACCATGTCGAAGGATCCTTTTCGCACCCGCGACCACGTTGCCGATTTCGATGGCATCGTGGCCGATATCGTCGCCCGCAGCGCCGCGACGCGGGCAGCGCTGCCCATGCTGGCGGATGTCGCCTATGGCCCGCACGAGGCCGAACGCCTCGACCTGTTCTTTCCGGAGGGGCCGCGTAAGGACCTTCCTGTGCACATCTTCATCCATGGCGGCTACTGGCGCATGTTCACCAGAAGCGACTATTCCTACATTGCCGAACCGGTCACGAGCGCCGGGGCAATCGCGGTCGTGATCGACTATGCGCTGATGCCTGCCGTCCGGATGGCGGCAATCGTCGACCAGGTCCGGCGCGCGAGGCAATGGGTGCTGGATAATATCGCCGGCCATGGCGGCGATCCCGGCCGGCTAAGCGTCAGCGGCCATTCCGCCGGGGCGCATCTGGCGACCTTTTTGTTCAACGAGGGTTCGGCCCCTTCGGCGGCACTCCTGCTCGGCGGGCTTTACGATTTGAAGCCCCTTCAGCATTCCTTCCTCGAGCCTTTGATAGGTCTCACCGACACGGAAGTTGAGGCATTTTCGCCGCTGAGCAAATCCCACTCTCCCCGGACGAAAGTCACGGTGTTGGTCGGCGAGCGGGAGACGGAACCTTTTCACCAGCAGGCCAACTTGTTTGCTGACCGCCTGACGGGACAGGGCCTGGGTGTGTCGAAGGGCGTTCTCGAGGGACGCAACCACATGGATAGCGTACGTGATTTGGGACTGCGCGGGACAATCGCCGGCGACTGGCTTCACGACGTCGTCGTGGCCGGATAGGGTCGACCCGTGTCGGTACCGCGGCCGCACGATGCTGTCTCATCGGCTCGAGAGTTCAGGCCTCGACTCGCCGCGACACGGGTGTCCGAAGGCACCGGTCCCGGTGGGCAGACGCAAAAACGCCCCGTTAAGCTTCGCGCAATCTATGCGGCCTAGTCTGCCCGCCAGATTGCGAGGCACCATGAACCGCAAACCACTCTTGCTTTTCGCCTTCCCGGCCTTTGTCCTGCTGATCCTGGCTGCGGAGCGAATGGCCACCATCCTGCTCGGAACCTACCCCGCAAGCCCCGATATGTGGAAGATCTGGCTCGCCTTGCACCCGTCGTCCGGGATGGTCTGGCAGCAGGTCGATGTCTATCTGGGAGGGTCGATGGTCCTGGATTTCGCGTTGCTGGGCGCAGCACTGGGGATCTGCTGGATGGCATGTCAGGCCAGAAGGTCGGCCGCTTTCTTTCTTGCCAACCATGGCACCCTGATCCTCGCGGCGTCGATGATTTTGATCGGCGGCCGCCCGCAGACCGCCAGCACCATTGCCGCGTTCACGGCGCCGAGCGGCTTTCAGTTCTCACTGATGATGGACTTCACCTGGCTGAACTGCATGCTGGCGGTCATCGGGGTGACGACGTGCACCTATTGCCATTTTGCCTATATCCGTGAACTCGGCATGCGTGTTGAATCGCGGCGTGTCCGGATCATGGCGCTGCAGCGAGATTTCTAGCGCAGCGCTGCCGAGGCCAGAGCTAGTTTATCTTGTGATAGGTGACCTTGCCTTCCGGGGATACGCTCCGCTGATAGTTGGAGCTTGGCGCGGGAGGCACTGCGGGAGCCGGCCTCCTTCGCGTCACGCGCGGCATTTCCTCGACGGCTGGCTGGTCGTCGGCGGCGCTGGCAACCGCCGCCGTATCTTCGGCGGGTGAGGGGAGTTCCACGACGCGCGGCATGTCGCCACCGTGATTTTCCGACATGTCCGGCGCCTGCCGGGCGATGGTGGCGTTGACCTCGCCGAAGCTCGCCCGCAGCCGGTCGTCCAGCGCCTCGAACCGGCTTTGGAATCCGTTGTTGACGGTGTCCAGCCGCGCGCTCATCCGCTGCTCGAACTGGCCGAGGTCTTCCAGTCGCGCCTCGATCGCGCGCAGGTCGTTGATACCACGGTAGAGATAGACGGCCGCGGTGGCGTTCAGAAGGGCAAACAGCGTCAGGCCGACACAGACGGCAACGGCTAATCTGAACCGGCTTTTCTCCTTGTCGAGCAATAGCGGTTCGGCCGCCGCCACCAGTTCGTCGGGATCGCTGATCGTCGTCATTGGACCACCACCTTGGTGCCGACAGGCACACGCCTGAAAAGATCGATGACATCGGTATTGGTCAGGCGAAAACAGCCCGACGTGCCGTCGAAACCCACGCCCGAAGGGTCGTTGGTGCCATGGATGCGATAGAGCGTGTCGCGACCGTCCCGAAGCAGATAGAGCGCCCGTGCGCCGAGCGGGTTGTAGGGCCCCGAGGGCACCATCTCAGGCAACTCCGGCCGGCGGGCGCGCATTTCCCGGGGTGGGCGCCACGCTGGCCACTCCGTCTTCGCCCCCACCTGGACCGTACCTGTCCAGCCAAATCCATCGCGGCCGACACTGATCCGGTAGCGCAGGGCCTCGCCCTTGCCGGTCACCAGATAGAGCGCCTTTTCCTGCTTGCGGATGATGATGGTTCCGATCTTCTCGGCCGTGGAAAACGCCACTGTCTTGCGCAGGCTGGGTCCCATGGCCGGCAAGGGCGGGCGGCTGTCCGCCCACGCGCTCTGTCCGGCCGCAGGCGCCAGCGCCAGGCCGAGGAGACAGACGGCCGTCAGTCGAAAACGTTGGCCGCTAGCGGGCCGCATCGTCGAGCCGCTCGCGGAACATCTTCTTCAGATCCTTGTTGAAGCGCGCGCGTCCATCCACTTCGGACGGCAGCATCGCGCGGTTCAGGGCGTCGGCCAGCAGGGCGTTGTCGAGGCCGACTGACTTGATGTTCGGCGCCTTGAAGATTTTCTCCAGCTCGCTGCGTGAGAAGTGGTTGCCGAACCATTTGCGCTTGTGCTTGTTGGCCACCAGCGTGATTGAGACGGCATTGCCGCGCAGCTCACGGATCTTCTTGTAGAGCCGTTTGCCTTGCCGCAGCGAGGCGACGTTGAGCTCGAAGACGATGAAGATCTCGTCGCTCGTCGACAGCACGGAATTGTGCCAGGGCGTTTCGATATTCGGCAGGTCGATGACGATGTCGTCGAAACGGTAGGCGACGAGGTCGAGCAGCCGGAAGACGAAATCGGCGCCATGCGGCTCGAACGGCAATTGCGGCCGCTCGAAGGCATAGAGCGTCAGGCCGGACGGCCGCGACAGCTTGATGACATCCATCAGTTCGACATCGAGCCGTTCCGGCTGGCCGATGATGCCGGCAAGGTCGAACTGGTTGAACAGGTTGAGATAGGCGCCGCAATTGGCGCTCTGGAAATCGAGGTCGACCAGGCAGGTCGAGGCCGCGCGCTCGGTCGATTTCGAGCCCAGGAATTCAGCCGCCGATAGCGCCAGCGTCGTGGCGCCGGCGCCGCCGCTGGCGCTGATGAAGGTGATGATGCGGCTCTTGGCGCCCTGGTTGCCGCTGTCATGGAAGGTGACGGCGTTGAGCAGCTCCTTGCCGTCGAGCGGCTTGTGCAGCCAGTCCGAGGCATTCATGCGCACCAGCACACGCGTCTGCTCCGAGGTCAGCTCGTCGGAAACCGCGATCAGCGGCACGGTCGCCCACAGCGCGCGCGCCTCGACGATGCCTGGATTGCCAAGCAATTCGCCATTGCCGAGATCGAGGATGACGATGCCCGGGCGCGTATCGGCCGGCGGCCCCTTGAGAAAATCACCCGTCTCGGCAACCCGCACATCATAGATCGCCAGCGCATCGAGCCGCGTCGCCACATCGCGCTTGAAATTCGGATCGGAGGAAAACAGCGCGACCTGCTTTCGCTTGGTCGGCAAAACCTTGGTGTTGATGGCGTTCATGGCCAGGTACTCTTCATGTCTTCGCCCGTGACCGTGCTCAGCATGGAGGGCATGGTGATGTTTCCGAACCCGAGCAATCCGCCCAGGAAGAAGAACTGGAAGGGATGATTGGTGATGCTGACGGTGATGGTCGGTACGGGGCCGCTGGGGCGCGTCCAGTAGCCGAGGCCGGAGGCCTGATATTGGATCCGCACCTCGGACTTCGCCAGCATTGGCAGGAAAGTCTGCATTCCGGCCCGTGTGCTGCTGCCGCTGAAAATGAAATCAAAAGCGGCTTGGCTTACATTGAGGTTCTGACACGTAGCGCCCGCGCCACAAGTGCAAGTGACGCTCCCGGCGGTATTGGCAGTGCAGATATAGTTGTAGGTGTTTGCAGCCACCGCGGTGCCGATTTTAGTTACATCGCTCTGCGTTATTGTCTCCAGCAGGAGCCCGCTGGCGACAGGTGTAGAAATCTGCGCCAGCCTTGCGCCGGCTTGCACCGCTTTGTTCCCTGCATTCCATTGGTAAAAGGCGTAGCCGAAATCGACGAAGCCAAGCAGAAGCGTCAGCAGTAGCGGCATCACTATGGCCATTTCGACCATTGTCGCTCCGGACTGGTTGGCCCAAAACTTGATGCGCTCCGTCACCATCCAATGACTCGCTCCTGATGGGACACGCTCAGCGTGAGAGCACCAAAGCCGAGATACGACCAGAAGCCGATGTCCGGATAAGAATAGGAGGTACTGACGTCCACGACATCGACAGTGCTGTTGCTGCTAAGATAAAGCTGCGTGCCCGTGGCCACATCAACCGCGTCCAGCGAGCGCGCCTTGGTGATCTCAACTGCCGCCGGCAGCCATCCTGCCACCCTGGCGCTGCCGTTGGCGACCGCCCCCTTGGCAGCAAGGTTTTGAGCCCGCCCCTTGCAGGTCTCCCAGTCACTGCTGCATCGTGCCATGTAGCGACCCGCATCCTCAACGCCGGCTTCGAGAAGCAGGCGCGTGTTCAGGATGTTGGAGAACTCAAACACACCAGCCGACAACAGTAACACGAGTGGTATGGTGATCGCGGCTTCCACCAAAGCGGCGCCATTTTCGTCGCCTTGGAACCGCCCAATGATTTTGCCGAACCTGGTCATGTCGACTCTACCGATACAACTGGGCTTCGTTGCGGAATGCTTTGTCTAGAAGGGTGTTGTTCGCAAACCCTCCATCGACGTCGACGATCTCAAGGCTGATCGGCTTTTCGCCAGCCGAAGGATCTTCGGGGTCTTTGGTGTTATCCTGCTTCTGGATGGGGCTGTTTATAAAGACGCTGGCATAGCCATCAGGCTTGAGCTGGACATGGCCATTGATCTTGGCTTGGTTGGCGATGCAGTCGACGATCGCCATGTTGAGCAACCGCCGATCGGGGTCAGCTGTCGGCGTCGTGCCTTTGAAGCAGGCCGGAACGCCGGTTTCCTTTGTCGGCGCCTTGGACTTGTCCCCGACGAGCCCCTTCGCAATCTCGTACTTATAGACGTCATATCTCGAAGCCGGCACAGCGGCGCCGGTCGGGTTGGTGGTGCTCGGGACGGAGGGGTATGCGGCACCGTGGTTGATCAGCCAGTAATTGCTGCGATCCCAGGTCGAATTCGTCATCCCCGTGGCGGAATCGAAGCTGTTGCCCGGCGGCAGCGCCATGGCCGTCCCGTCCGTATTGGGTGTGTATTTATTACAGTTAGAGGTTTTATCTACCCCCTTGCGAACATTGCTCGCCGGCCGATATTGCCAATCGGTGTCATGGCTCTTCAGCGAAGTGCTGTAGATGTCGAAGCGTACATTGAGACCAGCGTTGACCTGGCCCAGGGTGACGCCGGTCTTAGTGGTGAGCTTATCGCGTTGATAGCAGGTGCCGGCGGTTCCGATAGCGAGCGCATCCCGCAGTGACGTGAGATTGTTGTCGATCAGTCCGAAATTGCCTGGGCCGGGGTTCGAGTCAACCTTGAGGATACGGTATTCGCGGCTATAGGTGAGCCCGGCGGCGAACGCCTGCTGGATGGTTTTGCTGGTCAACGGGTCGGTCGTCTCGAACGGATTGCACATGAAAATCGGCACCGTTTCGCAGATCGACTGGACAAATCCGGCCACAGCCTGGGGCTGAATATCGAAGGTGTTGTTGCCGCCTAGAAAGCTTGCCGGAAAAATTGCCGCGAAAGCACCGGCACCATCCGCGTCACCGGACGGGTTTACTGTCACCAGGGAGAATGTCACGGCTTTGGGATCGGTGCTTGACCAGTCATGGCCATTAGTGTCGACACCCGCGGCATTTAACCTGATGCTGTCGTCGGCAGGTATCCCAGTCAAATATTTGACGGTCACATCAGCCAAGGCGAGTGTATGATCGCCTGACGTTGAAAACTTTGTTTTGTTGGTGAGAAGTGTCGTCTTGGCCAGTTCGGCTCGGGTGATCGAATCCGATCTGCCATCCAGTTCCGCGGCCGTTGCAAGCGCTAGCGCATCGACACCTTTCTGCAGATCGTTATGCAGTCCGCTGGCCCGGCTCATATCGATTGCCAGCAGAGCGAAGCCGATAAGCACCGGCAGCATGATCGCCACGAGGATCATCGCTACGCCGCGTTGATCGTTCCAGAAGGCACGAATGGTCCCCAACATGACCTTACTCTCTACTCTCTTGCAGGGCCCCTCGCATGCCCGGCGCCCTCCGCATCCTTCCGTTCAGTTCACGGCGTCGTCACACCCGACCCGCCGACATTGACCGTGATGGCTGGCGGCGGCGGCGGTGGTGGCGGATATTTGTAATTGTGCGCAACAAGTGCGGCGCGCGTGCCGTCGCCCTCGATATGCGTGTTCCTGGAGGCCGGGTTGAGCGGGTCCACCGTCTGCAGCAGCGAATTATATTTCTGCGTGTCGCCGGCGGCCAGGGTCACCGAGTCGTAGTGGTTCAGATAGTCCGCGGCACAGCCCGAAAGCGATCCGGCGCACACAATGAGAATCAAGGCGCTATTTCTTGACATAGAGCATCTTGTCCTTCGATTTGAAGTCCAGCATGTGGCCATAGGGGCCGGTGACGCCGTCGCCCGTTTCATACTTGCGGATCATGTCCTTGTTCACTTCGAGTTGACCGAGCACGAAGAATTCCGGATCGTTCGCGGGTCGTGTCTTGTCGAAAGGCGTCGCCAGCTGCTCGCCGGGCTTCACCGGCCGCACGATATGCGGCGTGACGACGACGACCAGTTCGGTCTCTTCCTTCTGGCTGCTCGAATTGCGAAACAGCGTGCCGATGACAGGCACCTGGCCCAGCCACGGCACCTGGTTCTGGAGCTTGGTGGTCTTGCTCGACAGAAGCCCGCCGACCGCGAAGCTCTGGCCGTCGCGCAGTTCGACGACGGTTTCCAGCTTGCGGTTGGTGAAGATCGGGTCGCCGGCGGTGGTGAAGCCGGTCAGGTCGCTGACCTCCGGTGCCAACTGGATGTGGATCTTGTCGTCGGCGAGCACGATCGGCGTGAACAAGAGATTGACGCCGAATTGTTTGTACTCGATCTGGACCTCGCCGTTCTTGTCGACGCTGCGGATAGGCACCTGGCCGCCGGCATTGAAACTGGCGGGTTCGCCGGAAAGCGTGGTGAGGTTTGGCTCGGCAAGCGTGCGCACCACGCCCTTTGCCTCAAGCGCCTCGATGATCAGGTCGACCTTGATGTTGCTGTCGATGACGCGGGTGATTAGCGCTGCAAACGGATTGCTGTTCGACAGCAGGCCGGTGACTAGGTCTGCTGCCGGATTTGCCACTACGCCATCGTCATCGACGGCCGCAATGCCAGTGCCGGTGCGGGTCGTTCCCCTGCTGTTCTTGGTCCTAATCGACACGCCGAGATCGCGGCCGGCGTTGCGCTTGGCTTCCAGCACGCGCACTTCGAGATTGACCTGCTGGCTATCATCGACAGTGACGGCGTTGATGATGGCGTCGGGTCCGTATTGCTGGGCGACTTCCATGATGGCCGCCAGAGTGGCGCCGTCCTTGACATGACCGCCAAGCCGCACCCTGCCATTCACCGAACCGATTTCGATGCGCGACCTTGGCGAAACCTGGCGGATTGCCGCCGCCATGTCGCTGACATCGACGCCGACCTCGATCTGGATGACGCCGAGCGATCTCTTGTCGGGTGAGAACAGGTTGACAGTGGTGGTGCCGGCGCCCTTGCCGATGACGTAGAGCGTGCGGTCGGTCATTGGCTGCGCATCGGCGATCTTCTCGTCGCCGACGACGATATCGCCGAGATTGGCATTCACCTGGAGCGTCACCGATTGCGACATCGGCAGGAAGATACGATGGACGCTGGGGTTCGACACGTCGATGAAGCGGTCGGCCGCATCGGCCGCAAGGCTCGTCAGCAACAACGCCCCCACACAGGACAACGCGGCCGCCGCTATCCTCAACCAAGACCCCTGCATCCCCGTCTCCTAAATGCTGCTTGAAACAGCCACCGTGTCGCGCGGTATTATGCCGCACTATTATCATGGTTGTCGCGGCACGTCATATGTCTCGAGCTTCACGCCACGAAATACGCCCACGGTCACATTCTTTGGCGGTTCCGGCTGCACATATTTGACCACTTCCTTGACGACCTCGCGCACTTCAGGCGCAGATGTCACGGCCGGAGCGGGTTTGACCTTGCCCATCTCGTCAAGCCGGCTTCCCACCCGCTCCACGGCCTGAGCCAGCCCGGCCAGCTTGTCGTCGGCCCGCTTACGCTCAGCTGCCGCCAAGGCTTCCGCTGCAGCCTTCTTGTCGAGTTCTGCCTTTCGAGCGGCGACATCGGCCGGCGTTTCGCCGGTCAGATCGGAAAGTGTTACCCGTTCGGTGGTTTCGCCGTTGCTGGCGGCGGCCTGGCGAAGCGCCAGCGACAATTGCCCGGCACCTGCCGCTAGTGTCAGCTTCTGCGCATCCTTGGTGCTGGCCTCGAGCGTCACCGACTTCACCACGGTTGGGCTGTCCTTACTCACATCGGCCACCTGGTCGATGGCGAGCACCTTCATGCCCTGCAGCAGCACATCGACAAAACTCTTGTCCGCGCCATCGTCGGTACGCACCGAGCGCGTCAGCAACACATCGACCCGGTCGCCCGGGAAGACGAATCCCGCAACGCCGAGCACGTCGTTGACCCTGATGGAAACGGCCTTCATCCCTTCGCCGAGGACCGCCGAAAGCGTGGCGCGCTGCCCCGGCCCAGTGATCTTGCTGGCGAGGACAGGTTCGTTGGCACTAATGGTTTGAAGAGCCTGCCTCGTGCCCTCGCCTGCCAGAGCTTCCTTCGTTGTCTTGAAGGCGCCCGTTGGAACCGCGCCCGCCGGCCACGCGACTTCGCGCAATTTATCTGCGGTGAGCGCGTCGCCGAACTTCAGCGGCATTGCCGCTACGACGACTGTGCTGCCTTGAACGAGGCCCGTTTGCGCCATGGCGCTACGCTGGCCGGCCAGCCAGATATTGACCAACACAACTGCCAGAACGCCGAACACGCCGGCGAGAACGATCATGATAAGCGTATTGGCGCGCATGCCCCAAGCCCCAAGCCCCAATGCGGGATTCGCCCGCTGCGATCGGATTCAGGCCCGGCTCGAACGATCCGGGCCTGAGTGTAGTCAGGCGATCAGGTGCCGACGCCAGTCGCCGCGTTACACGAACCAACTGTCGCTGCGTCGAGGGCGGTGCAGAGTGCCGAGAAACGACCGTTTACCCAGCCGCCAATGGCGAGGACAGTCAGAATCGATGCAACGGCGATAATGCCGATAAGGATGGAATATTCGACCATGGCAGCGCCGTTTTCATCGTCGCGGAACTGCCGGGTCATCGTCATGAGCTTGTTCATGTCAATTTCTCCCTTGGAGGTTTGAACCCGACGAGACAGAGCAAAGGATGAAATCCATACCCAAGCATCCCCCGTCATCTCGATCCTAGGTCCCGAGAAATTGCAGAGTCAAATGGGATTAACGGTTCCTTAACTTTCCAATACATGAACTTTCGAGCTCTAAGCGCCTTCAAATTTCAGCAAGAGCTTGATTCGTCTGATTTTTCAAGCGTCCTTAACCATTCGTTCACAATTATGCCTATCCACTAATGAAGTGATCGCTACTTTAGCCATATGGCATATCCCTTTATATCGAAGGGGTTATAGCCAGATATGGAGTGGGTGCCGATGTCGGAGCTCGCGACGGCCACAGGACCTCCGAAGCATAGTGCGCCTCTCACATCTGGTCGCGCGGAGACCAGAAATAAAAACGATATTTTTTGGGTGCGCTCCTTAACTATGTTGAAAGTATTGACCAAGCGCGAGGCACCACGGCGCTTGTGCCCTGATTGGTTAACGTTTAGTTTCCGCTAATGCAAGGTTAGGGAGCATAGGCGATTATGCTGGGGCGGTTCATCAAGGGGCAAGGCGCACGGCCGGCCATGACAAACGCGGAGACGCTGACAGTTCTGCCTGTCGCTCCCGCCCTTTCTCCGGTCACCGAAATCGAATCGCATGGCAACGATTTTCTGACACTCAAGGTTGAGCTTCATCGCCATCTTATCGATCGGTTCAATCTGACCGCTCTGGAAAATGCATCGAAGGATGAGATCCTGATCGAGATCCGCCCGATCGTGCGCGAATTCGTGCGGGGTCGAAACGTGCCGTTGAATGCACGCGAACTCGACCAACTGACAAGCGACACCGCTGACGAGATGCTGGGGCTGGGCCCGATCGAACCGCTGCTAAAAGACGATTCGATCACGGACATCATGATCAACACCCATAAGCGCGTTTTTATCGAGCGGCGTGGCATCGTCGAAGAAACAGCAATCCGGTTTCGTGACGAGGCGCATCTGCTGCGCGTTATCAACAAGATAGTCTCGAATATCGGGCGTCGGGTCGATGAATCCTCGCCGATGGTCGATGCCCGCCTGGATGACGGCTCACGCGTCAACATCGCCGTGCGGCCGATCTCGGTCGATGGTCCGCTGGTATCGATCCGCAAGTTCTCCAAGAATCCCTATTCGCTCGAACGCCTAGTGGCGCTCAATTCGATCCGTCCGCCAATGGTCGATCTGTTGCGGATCGCCGTGCAGGCGCGCAAATCGATCCTGGTTTCGGGCGGCACCGGCAGTGGCAAGACTACGCTGCTCAACGCGCTGTCGAGCTACATCCCCTCGAAGGAACGACTCATCACCATCGAGGATGCGGCGGAACTGCAGTTGCAGCAGCCTCATGTCGGCAGGCTTGAAACGCGGCCACCCAATGTCGAGGGCAGGGGCGAGGTTCGTCAGCGCGAATTGCTGAAGAACGCGTTGCGCATGCGGCCGGACCGCATCATCGTCGGCGAGGTGCGCGGCGAGGAAGCTTTCGACATGCTGCAGGCCATGAACACAGGCCATGAGGGGTCGATGACCACCATCCACGCCAACACGCCGCGCGACGCGATCTCGCGGCTGGAACAGATGGTCGGCATGGCCGGCATGCCGATGACGCACGACTCGATCCGGGCGCAGATTGCCTCCGCCATTGACATCATCGTTCAAACACAGCGTCTTTCGGACGGCGGCCGGCGTGTCACATCCATATCGGAACTGACTGGCATGGAGGGTAATGTCGTCCAGCTTCAGGAAATTTATCATTTCGTCCGGCGTGAGGTCACAGCCGAGGGCAAGGTCATCGGAGACTTTCGCGCAACCGGCGTCCGTCCGCGGTTCGCTCCGGAGGCCGCGACCCTGGGGCACCATTTTGCCAAGGACGCCTTCAACCCGCAGGTCGCCCTCTGATGCTGACCGGTCAAGCTCTGCTGTACTTCATCTACATGCTGGCGGCAGCTTCGGTCATTCTCGCCGGCGAAGCCCTGTATCTTTCATTTGCCGGCCGCCGCTCCCGGTCTCTAGCAGTTAATCGCCGATTGAAGCGGCTCGCTGGCGACGTCCCGGCCGAACAAACGTTACAGGGACTGCTGCGAGAGCGCGGGCTCACGGACTCGGGCGATTTTCTTTTCGGTATGGTCTGGTTGAACAGGCTCTATACCCAGTCCGGTATCACCGGAAATCCGTTGACCTTCGCCGCAACATTTCTGCTTGCAGGGCTGGCGATGGCGTTGCTGCTGGTACTCTTCAATTTTTCCGCTTTGCCGTCGCTCATTGTCTTTCTGGTCGTAGGGCTTGTCCTGCCGCTTCTCGTCCTCCGGCGTGCCCGCAACAAGCGAATCCGGAAGTTCGCCAAACAGCTGCCGGATGCGCTCGATATGATCGTTCGTTCGCTGCGCGCCGGACACCCGGCTTCGGTCGCGATCGGTCTGGTCGCGCGCGAAATGCCCGATCCACTCGGCACCGAGTTCGGCATCGTCTCCGATGAAATCACCTTTGGCCTCAGCATCGAGCAGGCCGTGCGAAAGCTCTCGCAGCGTGTCGGCTTCGAGGGCCTTCAGCTGCTGTCGGTATCGATGTCGATCCAGGCCAAGACGGGCGGCAATTTGACCGAGATTCTGGCCAATCTTTCCTCGGTTCTGCGTGAACGGCAGAAATTGCGAATGAAAATCAGGGCGCTTTCGGCCGAAGGTCGCGTCTCCGCGTGGATCATTTCCTTGTTTCCTATTGTGATGTTCTTCACGCTTCAAATCCTTGCCCCAGGCTATTACGGCGGCGTCTGGGGCAACCCGCTTGTCTTCCCGATATTTCTGCTTTTCGGGTTGTGGGCGCTGCTTGGCGACTTCATCATGTACCGGATGGTTACTTTCGATTTCTGACTGGGGCGACGAAAGAAATTGTTTTCGAACATTCAGGACCTGGGCTTCTTGGTGTCTATTGCCGTCTTTGTGGCGGCGGTGTCGTTCTTCCTGTTCGGTGCGCTTGTCTTCCTGCCGGCTCTGCAGACACGAAAGCTCGTCGCGCAGAGCCTGATGGGCGAAGAAATTACAGACCGCCGATCGATGCTCGGACAAGATCAGCTTGCCAAGCTTGCGGCACAACGGCCGGTCGATGCCTACTTCAAGTCGATCGAGAAGGAGCGGGAAGAGCCAAACGCCTTGGAAGCGAAGCTGTTTCGCGCCGGCTTTTATCAATCAAGCGCACCGCTGATTTATACGCTGTCCCGCCTTGTCGCGGTCTGCGTCGGTTTTCTGGCAATGTATGCACTCCTGTCGCGGGTTCTGCCGCCGCACCTGCCAGGTTTCATCACCCTTGCTGGTTCTGCCCTGTTCGGGTTGGCCTGCATGGTGATTCCCGCCATTCTGCTCGACCGTTTCGAGAACAGTCAGAAACAGATCTATCGTCGAGCCTTCCCCGACTTCATGGACATGATGATCACCTGCGCCGACGCGGGCATGAGCCTGGAGGGGGCAGTCGAACGCGTCAGCCATGAAATGGCCGCCACCCACAAATGGCTGGGAATACAGCTGTCGATCATGAATTTGCAGTTGCGTGCTGGCAAGCCGTTGCGGGAAGCGCTACGCGAACTTTCAGATCGCATCGGACTTGACGAGGCGCGGGCACTGGCCGTCCTGTTCCGTCAATCGGAAGAACTCGGCACCAGCCTCACCGATGCCTTGCGTGTTTATAGCGCCGAGATGCGTGGGCAACGAATCCTGAGTGCCGAGGAACGGGCCAATTCTCTTCCCGTTAAAATGATGATCCCGTTGGGGTTGTGCATCTTCCCTGTCGTGATGATGGTCATTATGTTGCCGGTGATCATCCGCATGAGGGGCATTTTCTTCTAGTTACATGTATGCTTTGGTCCTAATGTGAGTCGGGGATCCTCGAGGGGAACTATATGAAAAGGGTTATCGCTGTCGCAGCTTGTCTGTTGACGGTTGTCCTTGCCGGCTGCCAGACGGACGCCACCAACGGTGTCGTCCGTACCAACGAGCCGTCGAAGGGGGATGTGACCTCATTCGGCGATGCTTTCGACGGGCTGAAGACGGTCGGCGACGTCGAATACTACGCCTCGGACCAGGCTGTTGCCGAAGCCAAGAACCAGTTCCGCGCCGAGAATTACGGCAATGCCGGCGCCTTGTTCTTCAAGGCGACGCAGCTGGCGCCCAATGACGGCGGCGCCTGGATGGGACTTGCTGCTTCCTGCGACCGCATCCACCGCTTCGACCTTGCCGATCGCGCCTATGGCCGCGCATTCAAGCTGATGGGGGCATCGCCCGAATACTACAACAATGTCGGTTATTCCTATTTGCTGCGCGGCAAGCTGCAGGACGCGCGCAGCAATTTCCTCAAGGCCTATGAACTGGCGCCCAACGATCCGACCGTCGCCAACAATCTGAAGCTGCTCTCGTCCAGCGTGCAGAACATCGAGCGCTGAACGTGCTGCTGATCGAAGCCATACTGCTGAAGGTACTGGCTGCGGCCCTGCTCGCACGGACTGGCTGGCTCGATTTTACCACTCAGAAAATATCCAACCGCGACGTGCTGTTGCTGCTCTGCCTCGGGCTCGGATCGCTGCTGCTTATGTCGCTCCGGGCGGGGTCCTGGTGGGATATGGGTTTGAGCGCGCTTGCAGGGCTGTTGCTGTTTCTGGCGCTCTTCCCATTCTGGTTGCTGCGCAAGATCGGTGCCGGCGATGTCAAGCTGCTGGCGGTCGTGCCGCTTCTGATCGGCGGTAGTGGCCTGACGGTATTTTCGCTGCTGTTGATGGTTTTCGCGCTCGCCACGGCCCTGGTCGTGAAGAACCCGCTCCTGCTGCCTCAAAGTGCCTTCCGCGTCTACGTCCAGCATCTCGATCAGCGGGGCGTGGTGCCTTTCGGTGTGCCGATCTCGGCGGCCGCGATCTGTACGATAGCGCTCCAAGTCTACTGGAGTTTTGTCTTGGCCAACAGCTCTGGAATCCTGGGCCAGCTCAACTAGCACCTCGTCGCTGTGTAGATACTGTTCAGCGCAACGGTCTGACAATCGTGCTGCTCGTCGTCGCCCTGAACGCAGCAAGCGGGCTCGGGAATCACCACGGTTCACGAAATATTATGTGACGGAACGTCCGGGCAACCAGTTTCTTTGACCCTCGAGGCGGTCGTTCGCCTCGGTAACTCAAAGGAGAAGAAGAATGCCCAATAAAGGTGGAAGCCATGAGCAACATGTGAAAGCAGGCCAGCAGAGCCACAAGAACATGGATGACAAGAACCGTCAGCAGCAGGCGGCCGGTGGCAACCAGCGCCAGCAAGGCGACAGCTCCGGCAATATGCGCGGCGGGACCCATGAACAGCATGTGAGAGCTGGCGAGCAAAGCCACAAGAATCGCTAGCAAACCCCTGTGGCACCGAGCCCGTCCCGAGCGCTCGGGACGGGCTCTGCGCGGTGGTAGGTGCTGCGGTCAACCCGCCCGGTCCGGCGAAAGAGAGGCCGCCGAAAGAGAGACAGATTTGATGCCCGATCCGAGAGAACCCGACCCCAACCGCGACGTGCCCATGCCCGCTCCCAACTGGAAGCCCAAGCCGATTGGAGAACCGGAGCCGGACGGATTGCCCGATGAGGCGCCGTTGCCCAATCCTGATGAGAATGAAGAGCCCCCGTTACATGCGGACGGCTGACCCGATTGCGGACGTCGTTCGGTCACTCGTCGTCGGCGTGGCCGCCTTCCCTTGAAGGATTGCGTGAGATGGCCGCCTCCTCGACGTCGTCGGGCAATGCCTCGTCGCTTTCCTGGTAGGCATTGTCGTCATCTTCCTCGGGCAAGTCGCCCTCAGCCTCGTCTTCCACCTCGGCGTCGTCGGGAAGGATTTTCGCGCCTGCGAGCGCGTCCCAGTCCTGCTGCTCGATCACGGGACCTTCGGTTTCCGCCTGGTCTTCGGCTTGCGCTGTGTCTTTGGGCTGCACTGAGGGTTGCTTTGTTTTGCGGGGGTCCATCGTCGTTCTCCGAAATCCGGGGAGTTGCCCCGATCGCCTGGCGCCCGGGGCAACCGCTCGCCTGCTAGGCGGCCTGTTCCAGGGCACGTTCATTGACGCCGCCCTCGCCAAGGCTGGAAAGTGCCTTGTCGGTCGCCGTCTCCTCCTCAAGGGTCTCGTTGAGGAGTTTGACCACGTCGCTTTTGCCGAGCTGTTCGGCCCAGGCGATCAGCGTACCGTAGCGCGCGATCTCGTAGTGTTCGACGGCCTGCGCCGCTCCGACCAGCCCAGCGTCCAGAGCGGGGTCGCCCTTATATTCCTGGAGGACTTCCGAACCCTCCTCGATGATGCCGTCGATGGCCGGACAGGTCTTGCCTCGGGCCGGCTTGTCGAGAAGCTCGAAAATCTGTTCTAGGCGGTCGACCTGGCCCTCGGTCTCCTGCAGATGTTTCTCGAACGCCGCCGAAACATCTTCGGATTCAGCGCCCTTCGCCATTTTCGGCAGCGCCTTCAGGATTTTCTTCTCGGCATAATAAATGTCCTTCAGCCCGTCGAGGAACAGGGCTTCAAGGCCCTTCGGTGCCGCTTTCTTCGCAGTCGCCATGATTGTCATCTCCAATTATCAATTATCGTGAAGCCCACCAGCGGTGTAGCTGGGGCACAACTTGCCATCGGGGCGGTTGTTCCAGCCATTTCGCAAAGAGCCGGCCGGGAGGGCGCCTCCGGCCAGCGAGCGCGCCCGTGGCGCGAACTGCGTCACTCGATCTGCCGCATGGTGCACTGGTGCGGCGCCTTGTCCGGGCGCCAGCGCAACAGTTTGGTGCCATGCCGGAACCTGTCGCCGGTGACATGATCGAAGCGGACCTCGACCACCAGTTCCGGCCGCAGGGGCTCCCATTCGCCGCTGCGCTGCGTGCTCCAGCGGCTCGGTCCGCCCGGCGCCTTGCCGGTGAAGCCGGGTCCGCCACGCAGCTTTTCCAGCTCTCGGGTGACACGGGCCCGGTCATCCCTGCCGATGGTCGAGGTAAAGCCGACATGGTCGAGTTTGCCGCTCTCATCATAGAGGCCGAGCAGGAGCGAGCCGACCTCGCTGCTTCCGGTCAGATAGCGGAATCCGCCAACCACGCAGTCGGCGGTACGCAACCGTTTGACCTTGACCATCGCGCGTTCGCCCGGCCGGTACGGGTCGGCCAGCAATTTGGCGACGACGCCGTCGGTGGGGCCATGGCCGGCCCCTTCCAGCCAGCGCCTGGCAGCCGGCGGATCGGTCGCGCTGGGCGAGAGCCGCAAGCCGGGCTTGGCGCAATCGCGAGCGAAGGCCTCGACCGCCCGGCGGCGTCGCGACAACGGCTCGCCAAGCAGGATCGTCCCGCCCGGCGCGGCCGGCATGTCGAACAGGATCAGCCGGGCAGGGGTTTGCGCACTCAGCTTGCGGATACGGCTTTCGGCCGGGTGAAGCCGCATCTGCAGCGCGTCGAAGGATAGCTGGCCATCGAGTTCGATGACGATTTCGCCATCGACAACGAAGTTGCGGGCCTCCACCTGCTGCAGCATGGCGACGAGTTCCGGGAAGTAACGGCCAAGAGGTTTCCCGGATTTGGCGCGCAAGTCGACATCCGTGTCGCCCTTGAAGGCGAGGCAGCGAAACCCGTCCCATTTGGGCTCGTATTGCCAAAGGCCTTCCCCCTCCGGCAGGGCGTCGGCGGCCTTGGCCTCCATGGGCGGCGTGTCCAGGGGTAGGGCGAACCTGTGCGTCATTGCCTGAACCATCGCTCTCCGGGGCGTCGCGCCCCTCGGCAAAGCGCCCGCAAAGACACCTCAGCCGCCGAGATCGATCAAAGCCACACCGAACTCGGCACGCTTGCGGCGGCGCAGGTGACCCGGCGCTTCCACCACGGTGACTTCCAATGTCGGCCGAACGGTGCCTTCGAGCAGATGGCCGCCCCTGGTCGTGCCGTCGCTCAAGCCAAGCACCGCGTGGACATGAAGACTTGGCTTGCCATCATCGCCCGTCGCGACATCACCGATCGCGCTCAGGACCTCGCATTGCTCGTCGACCGGGATTTTTCGATAGCGCTTCGCCTCCAGGTCGAACCAGCCGACAGTGGCCCGTTGGAACGCGCCGATCGCGGTTAGGGAAGCGCTGCCGATCGTCTGCTCGACCGCGAAGCTGGTCAGCGCCGAAAATGCTTCCTCGCCCGGGTCGAGCACCACGACAAATGTCCGTTGGCCCTTGGTCTCGTTGACCAGTCGCGATTTCATGCCGGTGTTCCGATCTTCGAGGCCGTTCAGTGGGCGTGGTGTTCGGCGTTCCTCTTGCGGGTCGCCGCCGCCTTCCTTGCCGATTCGGACCGGCTCGCGGCCGATCGGGAAGCGGACGCCTTTCCGCCGCTCTTGCCGCCCTTGTGCGCCGCCGGATGACCTGTGTGCTTGCCACGCCCGGAGCCGCCTTCCTTCTTGCCGCCACCATCGTCCTTGTTGACCGTCGCCCATGCGCGTCGCTCGGCTTCCTTGTCGGAAACGCCACGCTTCTCATAGCCTTCGGCAATATGATCGGCCTTGCGTTCCTGCTTGTCGGTGTATTTGGATTTCTCGCCTCGTGGCATGATCGTTTCTCCTTCTCGATGGAGGTTGAACGTCAAGTCGGCGCCCAGGTTCCAATCGCGGTCGGCGAACCGGCCGTTCCCGACATCGTTCATGACCGCCTCCGAGCTGCTATTCCTCAGGCGCCGTCGCCGGTGCGGTGTAGCGCCGCCGAACGGCATCGAGAACCCGTTTGCGGCTCTCCTCCGCCGAAAGCTTCCTGTCCTTTTCCGCCTCGGTGGTTTCGCGGGCGAGATCCTTGTCCCTGATCTGCTGGCGGAACCATTTCGAATAGTCGCCCGCGCGCAGATGGAACTCCCAGGTCTTGTCGTCTATGCCTTCGGCCATTTGGGCAAAGATCATCAGATTATGGGCCCTGAGGTTCATCGCGTCGTCGGGACCGCGGAAATAGAAGCTGCCGGTCTCATCGAGTTGGCCCTCGGCATATTTGCGGCTGTGGCGCTTGAGAGACTGACGAGGTTCGATGACCTTGACCGTCGTGAGTTTTTTGCGCGCCTGCGGCCGCCAGAACAGAACCCGGTCGCCCTTGGGCGTGGGAATGTCTTTCGGCGGCTCGATTCCCGTCTCGCGGCAGAAGGCCTTCACCACGTCCTTCGCCTTGGGGCCAAGGGCGATGACGGCCGTAACCAGGCGCAGGGCGTCGGTCGAAATCGCCTCGGGATGGACGGTGATCAGGATCGTGCCCGGCAGTTCCAGGGAGAGCACGGAGCGCGTATCGTCGCGCCGCTTCGGAAGAAGATGGTGCGCTTCGTCGATGACCAGCCAATGCGGTCTTGCGGTGCGGCGGCGAAAACTGCCAAGGCCAGGCAGCAGGTCGGCAAAGAAGTCAGGCCGTTCATCGACACGAAGCGCCAACCCGTTGACGACGATATTGCTGTCGGCCTTGGCCATCAGATCCAGCACCTGCGCCTTTGTCGGCGCGCTCGACCCATCCCCCAGCCGAACGGCGCCCTCGAGGCCATCATAGTCACCCTCGGGGTCGAAGACGCAAAACTGAAATCGGCTCTCGACGAAGCGTTCCGTCAGCGCGGTGGCCAGGGTGGATTTGCCGATGCCCGAACTGCCGGCGATGAGCACGCTTTCAGTCGGCGACAGATAGATGTCGTCGCCACCGGACGACCCCAGGACAACGCCGTCATGACGTTTCGGCACGATCCCGTGGTCGCGTTCGATCAGTTTGGCGATCAGTTCCTCGACGCCTTTGCCGCGTGCGCCGCGTGTGACCAGGTTTGCGGTGCCTTTGACCGCGGGAATGGCATTGTCGACCGCAACGCTGCAGCCGCAGGCCTGCAGGAAGGCATGATCGTTCTCGGCGTCGCCGATACCCACCACATTGTGCGGCGACAGGTGAAGGTCCTCGAGTGCGGCGGCCAGCCCGGTGGCTTTGTTGACGCCGCTCGGCAGGATCATCACCGCGCCCTTGTTGAAGATGATTTCGAGCTCGAGCCCCATCTTCTTGATGACCTCGAGCACGGTCGCCTGATGTGGCTCCCACGTGGCGACAATCGACCGTCCCGCCGAAAGTGGCTTTACCCCCTGTTTTTTCAGCCTGGCGATGAATTTGGGCTCCGGCGATGGCGAGATCACCCGCTCCTCCTCACTCGCCGGGGTGTAGATCAGGGCGCCGTTCTCGGCGACGACCTTGTCGAACATGCCGATATCGGGAAACACGCGCTTGAGGTCGGGCAGCTCGCGTCCGGTGACCAGAAGCAGTTTGCGGCCACTTTTCTTGAACCGCTCCAGTGCAGCGAGCGTTTTCTTGGAGACAGCCCCGTCATGTGCGAGCGTCCCGTCATAGTCGGTCGCCAAGGCAATGAAATACATTGCGATGACCTCAGTAGCCGCCGACGATCGGCAGGATCTCGCCGGTGATGTAACTCGAGCAGTGCGGGGAGGCGAGGAACACATAGGCCGGAGCCACTTCCTCCGGCTGTGCCGGCCGTTTCATCGGCGTATCCGCGCCGAATTTCGAGACGTCGTCGGCTTCCTTGTCGGACGGATTGAGCGGCGTCCACACCGGGCCAGGCGCGACCGCGTTCACCCTGATGCCCTTGGCGATGAGATTGCCCGAAAGCGCGCGCGTGAAGGCGTGGATGCCGCCCTTGGTCATCGAATAGTCGACCAGTTGCTTGGAGCCGTCTATGCCGGTAACCGAACCGGTGTTGACGATCGCCGAGCCCGGCTTCATGTGCGGCACCGCTTCCTGTGCCATATGGAAGTAGCCGTAGAGATTGGTCTTCAACGTGGTGTCGAAATGTTCTTCGGTCAGGTCGCCGAAGTCGCTGGAGTGGATCTGGAAGGCGGCATTGTTGACCAGCACGTCGATGCGGCCGAACGTTTCGACCGCTGCCGCCACGGCATCGTGGCAATCCTGCCGTTCGCTGACGTCGGCCTTTATGAGGATGCAGCGTCGACCTTCTTTTTCGACGGCGGATTTTGTCTCTTCGGCGTCCCTGTCCTCGGCCAGGTAGACGATCGCGATATCGGCGCCTTCGCGGGCGAACAATACCGCCACCGCGCGACCGATGCCGGAATCGCCGCCTGTGATGAGAGCCACCTTCTCCTCGAGTTTCCTTGATCCGAGATAATAGGGTGCATCGTAGAGCGGGGCAGGTTCGATCGCCGCTTCATACCCGGGTTTCGCCTGATGTTGCTTGGGGAAGGGCGGCTCGGGATAGGCGCGCGCGCCTGCCTGCATGGCGTGTTCAGCCTTGCCGTCGCGCTTCGATTTGTCCTTGGCACCGATGCCGCGCTGGATATGGCGTTGCTTGGCGGCTTCGCCGGCGGTCTTGGATTTCATCTCCATGGTTGTCTCCTCGGCTGAAGAAAGTTCAACGTGCGGCGGACCGAAAGGTTTGCGCGATGCCAAAGCTTGTCAGTCCTTGACATAGGCTCCGGGTTGGCGGCCCGATCTTGGAGACTTCGCGTCCTTCGAGTGTTCGGAGATCGTCGGGCCCGCGCCGGATGTCTTTTCTGTTGCCGGGCTGGGTGTCGCCTTGCCAGGCCGGCCTCCGGACTGATGTGTTTCTTCCTTTGTCTGATCCGCTGGTCGCGTGAGCCCCATTCCGCCTGCCGGCGGCTTGTTGCTCGCTGCATCGGGCGAGAAATCATCGCTCGGATCCAAGCCGGTCCTCGCCGGATATTTCCGTGCGCCGGTTTCGTATTCGGTCCTCTCGCGTGCCATGGCTGCCTCCGTGTTTGCCTGAACGGAAAACAGCCGCGGGCCGATCAGGTTCCGAACAAACGGTGATGGTCGTTTCTTTTGCCAGCGGTCGCATCGGCCCTGCGTGCGACGGCTGCAGCCCGCGCGCTCGCCAAGCCATGCTCCTTTTTCAAGGATGGCGCTCCGGAAGAAAAATGTTTTCCGATTTCGCCCCACGGCGACCGTCGATTCCTTTTGTTCTGACGTAATGTCTATAAAAACTATGGACATTCCGGCCAGCTGGTTCGAAAAGATCACAGGGCATCCATCATGACCAACCCGGCCATTGTCGGCTTCTCCGGCAATTTCACGCGGCCCTCCAAGACCCGCGGCTTCGTGGACCATATCGTGGCGGAGATCGCCGGGCGATACGGCCTTACCGCCAGCACCCATGATATCGTTGATCTCGGTCCCAGCCTTGGCAATGCCAAAGGGACGCGCGACCTGGATGTACAGGCTCGCGCCATTCTCGAGCGGATCCTGGCCGCCGATGTCCTGGTGGTCGGCTCGCCCACCTACAAGGGCAGCTATACCGGTCTGTTCAAGCATTTCTTCGATCTCGTCGACCCGGCGGCCCTCAGGGGCAAGCCGGTGCTGCTGGCGGCGACCGGCGGCGGCAACCGCCATGCGCTGATCGTCGAGCATCAGCTGCGGCCGCTGTTCGGCTTCTTCGAGGCTCTTGCGCTGCCGACGGCTCTCTACGCCTCGGAAAAGGATTTCGTCGACGGCGTGCTGGCATCCGAAGCGATCCGGGCCCGTATCGGTCTCGCGGTGGACGATGTCGGCCTGGCACTTTTCGGCCGGCAACGCGCCAGGATCGCTGCCGAGTAGCGCGCTGCGGAATATCTCCCACTCCGACCCATGAGCGCGCTGAAGCGGCCCCTGAACGCGCTTAGCGCGCGGTAGGGTGGCGACATCCAGCACGCTGCCTGTGCCACCTGACCGTCAGCGGCGTTGCCAGGGTGATGCCGATTTCGATGGCGATGGCCGACGCCCGGTCGGACCTGGCCCAATATCCAAAGCCCAATCCGTCGAGGTTGCCGTAGTCCCGGCCGATGCCGTAGACAAGCGGCGGTGAATCACATTGGCGGAGAAGAAACACATGTCGGATCGGATGAAAATCATCTCCGCTGCCAAGTCGCATGGCGGCGTCCAGGGCGTCTATTCCCACGCTTCGGATGTCTGCGCCTGCGACATGACCTTTGCCGTCTTCGTGCCGCCACAGGCCCGTGAAAGACCTTGCCCCGTCATATGGTACCTATCCGGTCTCACCTGCACCCACGCCAATGTCATGGACAAGGGGGAGTACAGGCGCATGGCGGCCGAGCTTGGCCTGATCGTAATCTGTCCCGATACCAGCCCCCGCGGCGCCGGCATTCCCGACGAGAAGGACAATTGGCAGTTCGGCAGCGGCGCCGGATTCTACGTCGATGCCACACAGGAACCCTATGCCAGTAATTATCGCATGTATTCCTATGTCGCCGAGGAATTACCAGCGCTGATCGCGCGGGAGTTTCCGGCCGACATGATGCGTCAGGCGATCTTCGGCCACTCGATGGGTGGACATGGCGCATTGACCATCGCGCTTAAGAACCCCGAACGCTTCAAGAGCTGCTCGGCCTTCGCGCCGATCGTGCAACCCAGCACCGCCGGCTGGTCGAAGCCGGCCTTCGAAAAATATCTCGGTGCGGACGAGAAATCATGGCGGGGCTATGATGCCACCTTGCTCATCGAGGAGGGCCACCGCTTCCCGGAGCTTTTCGTCGACCAAGGGACATCGGACGGATTTCTCGATGATGGACTGAGGCCCTGGCTTCTGGAAGCGGCATGCGCCAAGGCCGGCATTGCGCTGACGCTGCGCATGCAGGACGGCTACGATCACTCGTATTTCTTCATCTCGACATTCATGGACGATCATCTGAGATGGCACGCCCGAAGATTGTCCGGCGCTGAAGCCGGAGCATAGCGGCGGGCTCTTCTCATCAAAGCCCGAACCGGTCCTTCACCCGGCCCGAAAGGATCGCCGCCTTGACGCCAAGCGGCCAGAAGCGATGGAACCGGATTGGCTTGAGCGGCGATATCGGCATGGGAAACGGCGATGTCTCGTCGCCCCGCAGGCGCCGCGCCAGGGCAGCGCCCATCGCCGAGGCCATGGCAACACCGCGGCCATTGTAGCCAAGGCAGATCAGCACGCCGTCTTTCGGCTCGTGAACGTGCGGAAGATGGTCCTTGGTGATCGCGACCCGGCCGTTCCAGCCATGTGTCCACCCGGTTCCAGCAAGCGCCGGCCAGAGCCGTAGCGCATGGTCGGTGAGGTAGCGGATGGCGGAAGCATCGCCGATCGGGCTCATCGAGCCCCGACCGCCCATGAGAAGCCGGTTCTGGGCGTCGATGCGATAGTACACGGTGATGTTGCCGGTTTCGTAGACGACGGGCCTTTCGGGGAGGATTGCCGCCGCAACTGCCGGCGCAAGCGGCTCGGTCGCCGCGATGGCGCTGAACACCGGGACGAGCGACTGCTCCAGGCCCGGCCACAGGTTTCCGGTATAGCCGTTGGTCGCGATCACGACCTTCTCGGCGCTGACGGAACCGCCTGCCGTCTCGATGACCCAGCGCCCGGCCTGCCTGCTCAGCGAGAGCACCTCGCTGCCGCCGAAGATCCGCGCGCCGGCCTTCTGCGCGGCGGCTGCCAGGCCAAGCGCGTATTTCAAGGGATGGAGGTCGCCGCCGCGGGCATCGAACATGCCGGATATAGACCTGTCCGTGCCGATACGCGCCGCCATCGCCTTTGCGTCGAGCATTTCAACCGGCATTCCCCGCCGCTCGCATTGCGTTGCCGTGGCCCGCACGGAGGCCGCCGGCTTCGGCCGGATCGCCGCGCGTATGGTGCCGTTCTGCCGGGCCTCGCAATCGATCGACAGGCGCCTGATGAGACCGAAGGTGAAATCCGGCGCGCCGTAGGAGAACTCGATCATCCGCGGCCCAAGCTCCGGGCCGAACATCGCCTCGATGGTGTCCGGATCGTATTTGAGGCCGGGATTGACCTGGCCGCCATTTCTGCCCGACGCTCCCCATCCAGGCTGATGGGTCTCGATCACGCAGACGTCTTCGCCGGCTTCCGCCAGATGCAAGGCGGTGGAAAGGCCCGTGAAGCCACCGCCAACGATGGCGACCCTTGCCTGCTGCGGACCGGCAAGGGCGGGGTAATTGCCGGCGCCGCCAGCCGTTTCGCGATAGAGGCTCCTGGGCGGGCTGCTTTCCAGCATATGACGGGCTCTCACGATAGGGCGGCGGGCTTGACGGGCAACCGGCTTTCAACTGCCCGATATCCGGCACGGACGGCAGACCCAGACTTTTTTGTCGGATACGCCAGGCAATTCTGCAGGGCTTCGGAAATCACAGCTTTGGACATGTTGGTCTCCCCCATCGCCGGCCGACTATCGTCTTGGACAAACCTCGAACAATCGCCGCCCGTGGCATCTCGTATGAAAGAGCCAACTTTGTGATCGCGCGTGCGGCGGATAACGTCACCCTCAATCTCACTCGAGGCTGTTTGTACATGCTTGTATATGCAAGTCTATCTGATAGTCTCTCTGCCGCGCAACCGGAGCGGCCAAGGAGGATCAATGCGCAACGCTTCTCTTTTCGACCTTTCGGGCAGGAAGGCGCTTGTCACCGGCGCCAGCCGCGGCATTGGCCGCAGCATCGCCGAGGCGCTGAGCGCCGCCGGCGCCGACCTCGCGGTCACGGCGCGCAGCCTGGCCTCGCTCGATGAGACGGTGGCGGCCATCCGCGGGGTCGGCGGGGTCGCGCATGCCATTGCCCTTGACGTGACCAATGTCGGCCGGTGCCGTGCGGCCACCGCCGAGGCAGCCCGCCTGCTTGGCGGCCTCGACATTCTCGTCAACAATGCCGGGGTGGAAGAGGTCCGGCCCTCGCTCGACGTCGACGAGTCCCTCTGGGACCGGATCATCGATACCAATCTCAAAGGGGCGTTCTTCTGCGCCCAGGCGGCGGCGCGGCAGATGCGGGACGCCGGGCGGCCCGGCGCTATCATCAATCTCTGCTCGCTGACTTCAGAAGTCGGCATTCCAACGGCGGTGCCATATGGTTCGTCGAAATCGGGCCTGCTCGGCATGACACGGGCGCTGGCAGTGGAATGGGCGGAACTTGGCATCAGGGTCAACGCCATCGCCCCGGGCTATTTCAGGACGGCGATGACGGAAATGTTCTACAGCAACGAGGCGTGGCGGGAATCCATGCTCGCCAAGATTCCGCAGCATCGTTTCGGCGATCTGCGCGATCTGCACGGCATCGCCGTGTTCCTTGCCTCGGATGCCGCAGCCTACATAACCGGCCAGTCCATTCCGGTGGATGGCGGTTTCCTCGCATCGATCTGAGGCGGCTCGCCCAGGCTCGAAAACAGAGTCTTCCGCAATGTGACCGGCCGGCACATTGCGTTCCAACAGGAGGGAATACCATGCCTGACGTCAGCTTCCACGATCTGTCATCCCTCGATGCCACCCGGCGGGCCGGTCTGCTGAAACGCGCCGAGAGCGATCTGTCGGTCTTCGTCGAAAAGGTCCGCCCGATTATCCAGGCGGTCAGGGACGAGGGCGACGCCGCCCTGATCCGCTTCGCCAGGGACTTGGACAAGGCCAATGTGGCCGAAGGCGAACTGAAAGTGTCGGAAGCGGAATTCGATGCGGCCTTCGACAAGGTCGAGAAGGATGTCGTGGAGAGCATCGGGTTCGGCATCGAAAACATCCGGCATTTTCATGAAGAGCAGAAGCCGGAAACCATGTGGCTCAAGGAAGTCCGGCCGGGCGCCTATGCCGGCGACAGATATACGCCGATCGCATCGGTCGCGCTCTACGTGCCGCGCGGAAAGGGCGCCTTTCCGTCGGTGACGATGATGACGTCGGTTCCGGCCGTCATTGCCGGCGTGCCGCAGATCGCCATTGTGACGCCGCCAACCTCGGATGGTTCCGTGGACGCGGCCACGCTGGTCGCCGCTCGCCTCGCTGGCGTCGAGACCGTGTACAAATGCGGCGGCGCGCAAGCCGTCGCCGCGGTCGCCTACGGCACCGAGACGGTGAAGCCGGCGCTCAAGATCGTCGGCCCGGGCAGCCCATGGGTGGTGGCGGCCAAGAGCGTGCTGTCCTCGATCATCAACACGGGTCTGCCGGCCGGGCCGTCGGAGGCCATTATCTTTGCCGACGACAGCGTCGACGGAGGCCTTGCCGCGCTCGATCTGCTGATCGAGGCCGAGCACGGGCCGGATTCCTCGGCCTATCTGGTGACGCACAGCCGCAAGGTTGCCGAGGCAGCACTTGCTGCACTTCCCGACCACTGGTCGCGCATGACCGAGCAGCGTGTGGATTTCTCGCGCGCGGTGCTGACAGGAGAGCGCGGCGGCGTCGTGCTGACCGCGTCGCTGGAAGACTCTTACCGCTTCATCAACGACTATGCGCCCGAACATCTCGAGATACTCTCGAAGGAGCCGTTCGCGCATCTCGGCCACATCACCGAAGCGGCCGAAATCCTGATGGGTCCGCACACGCCGGTCACCCTCGCCAATTTTGTCCTCGGGCCGAATGCCGTGCTGCCGACCAGCCGCTGGGCGCGGACCTATGGGCCGCTTTCGGTGACGGATTTCGTCAAGCGTTCGTCGGTCGGCTATGTCACCTCGGCCGCCTATCCGGAACTGGCGCTGCATGCCCGCAGGCTCGCCCGCTACGAGGGGTTCAGTTCGCACGAAAACGCGGTTTCGGAAATCCGCGACCGCTATCTCGCCGGCTGAGCGGAGACGATCGCGATGAAGGCGGCACGACGTTATGGACCGGGCGATCTGCGCGTCGAGGACGTCGCCGCGCCAGGCATTCCGGATGCCGGCTGGGTGAAGCTCACGGTCGATGCCGCAGGCATCTGCGGTTCGGACCTGCACAATTTCCGCACCGGCCAATGGATCAGCCGGTCGCCTTCGACAGCTGGCCATGAGCTGACCGGCACGGTGATCGCGCTGGGCGAGGGCGTCGACACAATCGCTGCCGGCGACAGAGTGGTTGCCGATTCCCGTTTCTGGTGCGGGGATTGCGCGCAATGCCGCGCCGGCACGCGGCATCTCTGCACTTCGCTGGGCTTCGTCGGCGAAATCTGCGATGGCGGTTTTGCCGAACAGGCGGTGTTGCCTGCACGTCTGCTGCACGTGATTGACGCCGGTCTTGACGAACGGGTCGCTGCCATGGCCGAGCCGCTCGCGGTCGCGCTGCACGCGGTGCGGCGGCTACCGAAGACTGTGGGCGCGGTGCTTGTCGTCGGTTGCGGCCCGATCGGGGGTCTCGCCGCGCTGCTGCTGTCCCGAACCTTCGCTGGCACCGTGCTTGTCGCCGACCGCAACCGGGACCGCTGCGCCCGGGTGGCGCGGGTGACCGGCGCCACCATCGTCGATCTCGCCCGCGATGCCATTGTAGCCGCGACCGCCAATGCCCCGCTGCTGGCGGCTGTCGAGGCGACGGGCAGCATCGCCGCCTTCAACCAGTTGCTCGGCGTTCTCGATCCCGGCGGCGCGGTGGCGATGGTCGGCATCTTCCATGGCCGGCTCGACATCGACCCCAATGTTCTGGTCGAGCGCGAGATCGCATTGCTTGGATGCCATGCCTTCGCCGACGAATTGCCAGAGGCCGTGCGGATGCTGGGCGAACTGAGTGAACCGCTGCTGGCCCTGGTCGACCGTGAGATCGGCCTGGACGACATTCCAGCCGCCTATGAGCGGCTGCTGGCCGGGAAGAGCGATGGGCTGAAGACAATCATCCGCGTGCGGCAACCTGCCGGAAAGGATTTTTGAAATGATCGATTTGCCCGATACGGCGAGCCCCCTTTACGAGAAGGTGAAGGATTACATCCTGATCAACATCGGAACGGGCAAATGGGGCAAGGATCGCAAGCTGCCGTCCGAGAACGAGCTGGTGGTTTCGCTGGGTGTGTCGCGGATGACGGTTCACCGGGCCCTGCGGGAACTGACCGCCGCGGGATTCCTGATCCGGCTGCAAGGTGTCGGCACGTTCATCGCGCCACCCCGGCCACAATCGACGCTGATCGAGATCAACAACATCGCCGCCGAGATCGTCGAGCGCGGCAACAGGCATCGCTCCGAAGTTCTCGTCCTCGAAACCATCGTGCCCACGAAGGAACTCGCGCTGTCGTTCGAGTTTGCCAAGCGCACCTCGGTCTATCACTCCGTCGTCGTCAATTTCGAGAACGACCTGCCGGTGCAACTGGAGGAGCGTTTCGTCAATCCGGGCCTGATCCCCGATTATGACAAGCAAGACTTCACCAGGACGGCGACCTACGACTACCTCATGCAGAAGACCCCGGTGACCGAGGTCGAGCATATCATCTCCGCCATCCCGGCCGACAAGGAGACGGCGCAGCATCTCGGCATCGATGTCGGCAGTTGCTGCCTTCTCCTGCATCGCCGGACATGGACGGGGGCGGTCGTGGCCACGATAAGCAAGCTGACCTATGCCGGCAGCCGCTACTCGCTCGGCAGCCGCTACTCGCCTTCCAGGGCAAGCTGAAGCCAACGAGCCAATGCAAGCCGAGATTTCACGGCGACAGGAAAAGTCCTGATCGCAGCATTGCTCGCCAATCCACCGGCAGCATGCCGCGACGCTCGAGTTCCAACAGCAAGGAATGGTCGGCGGCGCGCCCGATGGCGGAACCGACCGGATGACCGGTTTTCTCGATCGGATCGATCCTGAAAAAGCGTGAGCACTCGGGCGGGAGATTCGCCGGTTCAAACGTAAAATTGGACTCCACCAACTTGTATATGCATGTATGTATTTCAGCCTTGACATCCGCTGCCGCTGACGCTGAGATATGTCGGCACTTCAACCATGAAGTGGCGGGCAAGACGCCGAGGCACAGTGCCGCAAGAGCAGAACCCCGCAGTCTCACCAGACCGGATGCCTGGGTAAAAGCGGTCTGATCATCAAGGGGAACGAAAGATGATGCTCAACCTAGCAGGACAATTTCGCGCATTGGTGATGGCCGTTGCCGTCGGGCTCACCGCCGCCCCGGTGGCCCATGCGGCCGATGCGGCCATTCCCACGACGCCCGAGGCCGGATCGTTCAAGATCGGCATCGAGCCCTGGCTTGGATATGGCCAGTGGCACGTCGCCGAGGCCAAGGGCCTGTTCAAGACGAACGGCCTGTCGGACGTCCAGATCGTCAATTTCGCCGAGGACAAGGATATCAACGCGGCACTCGCCAGCGGCCAGCTCGACGCCGCCAACATCGCCACCCACACGGCGATGGGCATGGTTGCGGCCGGCCTGCCGGTGAAGATCGTGCTGCTGCTCGATGTCTCCATGACGGCCGACGCCATCGTCGCCGGCAAGGACGTCACCTCCATCGCCGATCTCAAGGGCAAGCAGGTCGCTTTCGAGGAAGGTACGACGAGCGACATCCTGCTCAAATACGCGCTCGCCAGGAACGGCATGTCGGTAGCCGATATCCAGCCGGTTCCAATGCCTGCAGCCGACGCTGGCAGTGCTTTGATCGCGGGCCAGGTGCCGGTCGCGGTCACCTACGAGCCGTATCTCACTGTCGCCATGGCACAGAACAAGGACGTCAAGCTGTTGTTCACCGCCGGCGAGGATCCCGGCCTGATCAGCGACGTGCTGGTGGTGCGCGACGAGGTGATCAAGTCGCGGCCCGGCCAGGTGCTGGCGATGATCAAGAGCTGGGACGCCGCACTCAAGGACTATAAGGCCGATACATCAGGCGGTCGCGCCATCATCGCCAAAGCCGTCGGTTCCGACGTCAAGGACCTCAACACCGCCTTCGACGGCGTGCGCTACTACTCCCTGTCCGAAAACAAGACGGCGCTCACCGGCGATTTTACCACCAAGACATTCGCCGATGTCGAAGCGGCGGCCAAGAACGCCAAACTGCTTCAGGCCGATGTAACGCCGGAGCAGATGATCGACCCGTCCTTCGTCAAGGCGGCGCAATGACGAGATCCGGATCGCGGTGGTAACGCAGATGTCCGGGGAGCCTCCCGCGAAAACCGGTTTGGCCCGCCCGACGCCGGCGCCCGCCGCAAAACCGGCGAGGCGTCGCCGATCCTCCGGGATCGGCGTGCCCATCGCCAGGTCGCGTTTCCTGGCGATAGCGGTGGCTGTCTTTGTCGGTCTTGGTCTCGCCTGGTGGGCGGCGACCGGGCTGGAATGGGTGAAACCCATCTTCCTGCCGTCGCCAGGCAGCGTCGCGACCCAGATCACCAAGCTCGCGGCCGACGGCACCTTGTGGCTGGACCTCAGGGCCTCGATGTACCGCATTTCCATCGGCTTTCTCTTCGCCTCGGCATTGTCCATACCGATCGGGGTGCTGATCGGCAGTTTCCGCTCCTGGGAGGCGGCCATCGAGCCGCTGGTGGATTTCATCCGCTATATGCCGGTTGTCGCCTTCGTGCCGCTCTCCATCCTGTGGGCCGGTACCGGAGACACCCAGAAATTCCTGATTATCTTCATCGGCACCTTCTTCCAGCAAGTGCTGATGGTCATGGACAATGTGAAACGGGTTCCTACCGACTTCATCGGCCTTGGCCGCACGCTCGGTCTGCCGGACCGCAAGATCCTGACGCGCATCGTCGTACCCAGTGCCTTGCCGGGCATCTGGGACACGCTGCGCATCAGCCTTGGCTGGGCATGGACCTGGCTGGTGCTGGCCGAGCTCGTCGCGGCGACATCCGGCCTGGGCTATCGCATCACCGTGTCGCAGCGCTATTTCCAGACAAACACCATCATCGGCTACATCCTGCTGCTGGGCGTGCTCGGCCTCATTACCGACCAGGTCATGAAGGCCTTGGAGAAGGTACTGTTCCGGCAGGAGGGCCACCCGCAATGAGGAACCGCCGATGACAGTTCCCAAATTGCGCATCGCCGGTCTCGACAAGAGCTTCGGCACCGGAGAGCGGCGTACGCAAGTGCTGCGGGACATCAATCTCGACCTTGCCGACAATGAGTTCGTCTCCCTCGTCGGCACGTCGGGCTGCGGCAAGAGCACGTTGCTGTCGATCGTCGCCGGACTGCAGGATTTTGACGCCGGCGACCTCAGCATCGATGGCGCACCGATCTTGCAACCGGGTCTCGACCGTGGTGTCGTGTTCCAGTCTTACACGCTGCTTCCCTGGCTGACGGCGCGGCAGAACATCGAGTTTGCCCTCAAGGCCGCCGGCTATGACCGATCCTCGTGCCGCGAGATCGCGCTCGAGCATCTCGACCTCGTCAAACTGTCGCAAAGTGCTGATCGTTTCCCGTCCGAACTGTCGGGCGGCATGAAGCAGCGCGTCGCCATCGCGCGCGCGCTCTCCTATCGCCCCAAGATGCTGCTGATGGATGAGCCCTTCGGTGCGCTCGATGCCTTGACGCGGCATCAAATGCAGGAACTGCTGACCCAGATCTGGGAAGAGCATCGGCTCACAGTGCTGTTCGTCACGCATGACGTCGAGGAGGCAGTCTACCTCTCGGATCGCATCGCAGTCATGGGGATCGGCCCGGGACGCATCATGCAGACCTTCAACGTCGACATCGAGCGCCCGCGCCGGGAAGAGGTGATGGAAACTCCGGCCTTCATGGATTTGCAGCGCGGCGTGCACAAGGCGATCCGCGAGGCGTCAAGACGTCCCGAAATGGCGTGATACCAGCAAACTTCGTTGGCCACCGACGGTCAGGAATCAGGGGCCGTGGGGACTGCATATGTCGAGCGTCCATGCGATGGTGCCGCAAAAGTCGCCGGCATACCCACGGTAACTGCCGTAACCATTGTAATAGCTGTCCATCCAGTTGCTGTTATCGGTCGAATTCCCGCCGGTCCAACCGCTACCGACCCAACCGTAACGGTGTCCGTGTCTGCGGTTCGCGGCGTGCGTGTGGCCATTATGGGCGGTGGTGACGCGGACATAGTGATGCCTGGTGACTGCGGCATCGGCGACAGTGGCAAACGGGACAGCGCTCGTGGCCAACGTCAACACGATGGAACAGAGGAATACGCTTGGCTTTCTCATAAGCATGTCTCCTTTTCATTCGAGACATATGGAAAAGAACGCGCGCCTCCCCGCACACGTTCCTTCACGAAATCGGGCCTTCACGATCCCGAGGACGGCGTGCGGGTCAGCGGCCACATCAGGGGATCTCGCAAATAGGTCTTCTCGGCAAGGGGTATGGAAGCAATCCGTCCGTTCGCACCCCGCCAGCACGAGCTTACGTTGCTTTGCCGGCCGCCGCGTCCATTCCCATCTCTTCCTCGGAAATGTCGTCGAAGGAAGCGTAGTTCATATTGTAGAGGCGGGCATAGAGGCCTTTCCTCTTCATCAGCTGCTCATGATTGCCGCTTTCGACGATCTCGCCGTTCTGCAGCACGATGATGCGGTCGGCGCCGCGGATGGTGGCCAGGCGATGCGCGATGACCAGCCCGGTGCGGCCCTCCAGCAGTTTGATCAGCGCCTTTTGGATCAGCATCTCGGTGTAGGAATCGATGCTGGCCGTGGCCTCGTCGAGGACGAGGATCTTGGCGTCGGCCACCAGCGCCCGCGCGAAGCTGATCAGTTGGCGCTGGCCGAGCGAGAGGTTGCCGCCGCGCTGTTCGAGCTCGGTGTCGTAGCCGTCAGGCAATTGCTCGATGAAGTCGTGCGCGCCGACGGCCTGGGCGGCGCGCACCACCTCTTCACGGCTGGCACCGGTCTTGTGATAACGGATATTCTCCAGCACGGTGCCGGAGAACAGGAACGGCTCCTGCAGGACCATGGCCACCTGGTCGCCGAGCGAGTCCTGCGTCAGGTCGCGCACATCATGGCCGCCGACCAGGACCTCGCCCGACCAGACATCGTAGAAGCGGTGCACAAGCGCCATCGAGCTCGACTTGCCCGACCCGGTGGGCCCGACAAGCGCGACCGTTTCGCCGGGATTGACCCGAAAAGAGATGTTCTTCAGCACCGGCTGGTTCGGCCGGTAGCCGAAAGTGACATTCCGGAACTCGACCGAACCGTCCATGTCGCGCGACAATGCCACCGCATTTTCCTTGTCGCTGACATCCACCGGCACGTCGAGCACTTCGGAGATGCGCTGGCCCGAAGCCATGGCGCGCTGCATGACGCTGTATTGCATGGTCAGCGAGCGGATCGGGTCGAAGAAGCGCTGGATGTAGAACAGGAACGCCACCATCACGCCGATGTCGAGACTGTGCGACAGCACCATCGACCCGCCGACGACGATCACGGTCGCCATGGCGATGCCGGTCAGCGTATCGACGATGGGCACCATCACCTGCGCGTATCTCGCCGATCGCAGATGCGCGTTGAGATTGGCCAGCACCTTCTCGTCGTAGAGGTCGAAATTGACGTGCTGGCGCTCCAGGCTCTGCACGGTGCGCACGCCATGGATGCCTTCCGCAAGCGCGCCGTTGGCGATGGAGTTGGTCTCGTGGGCGGCCATGAAGGCGACCTTGGCGCGCGGCAGCCAGAAAAGGCGCACGATGAACAGCATCGGCATGGTCGACAGCGTCAGCAGGCCGAGCCGGAAGTCGAGCCACAGCAGGACGGTGACGATGCCGAACAACAGCACGATGTCGCCCACCGACATCACGGAGGTCTCGAGGAATTCCTGCATCGAATTGACGTCGCCCTGCAGGCGCGACATCAGCCGGCCGACCTCGGTCCTGTCCATGAAGCCGAGAGAGACCCGCTGCAGATGGCTGAACATGGCACGACGCAGGTCGGATAGCACGTTCTCGGCCACCTTGCCGACGACGCTCTCCTGGACATGGCTGGCGGCGTAGTTGATGAGGATGATGACGGCAAAAGCCACGATCGCGGAGATCATCACCGATCGGTCGAGCTTGCCTGGCGCCATGCCGTGATCGATGGCGTAGCGGATGACCAGCGGGATCGCCAGCTGCGTCAGCGTGAACACCAGCACCGCGGCGACCGAGATAAAGATCCGGCCCTGATATGGTCTGACAAAGCTCCAGATGCGCCTGACGATGCGCGGATCGTAGGCCTTGCCGAAGACCTCTTCCTCATCGCGGTGCGAGCCGACGACCGCCTTGGTCGGGCGCCGGCTTGTGTCTTCCTTCTCGTCGTCGTCCTGCGTCGACATCAGGCGGCTCCCTCGAGCCGATCTTCGTCCGGCCGCAGCTGCAGGTCGTAAAGCGCGCGGTAGCGTCCGCCGAGCGCCAGCAATTCCTCATGCGTGCCGCGTTCCACGATCCGGCCGCCCTCGACGAACAGGATCTGGTCGGCATGCATCAGCGAACTCAGCCGATGCGAAATGATGAGCGTCACGCGATCCCTGGCGAAGCGCTTCATCGCCGCCCGGATCCGCTGCTCGGTGCCAGCGTCGACGGCGGCCGTGGAATCGTCGAAGACCAGCACCGATGGCCGCAGCATCAGGCTGCGCGCGATGGTCAGGCGCTGCCTCTGACCGCCGGAAAGCGACGCCCCACGTTCCCCGACGACCGTGGTGTAGCCGGCCGGAAGGCCGATAATGTAATTGTGCAACTGGGCATACTCGGCGGCTTGCCCGATGCGGGTCTCGCGCGCCCAGGGATTGCCATAGGCGATGTTGTTCTCGATCGAGGTGGTGAACAGGAACGCGTCCTGCTGCACGACGCCGACTGCCTTGCGCAGCGATTGCAGCGTGACTTTGCGGATGTCCTGCCCGTCAATGGTGATCGCGCCCGAGGTCACGTCGTAGAAGCGCGGGATCAGATGCGCGATGGTCGACTTGCCGCTGCCCGGCGGGCCGACGATGCCGACGGTCTCGCCGGGCCTGGCTTCGAAGGAAACGCCGGAAAGCGTCGGACGTTCGCCGGCGCCCTCATAGCGGAAGCCGACATTGTCGAAGCGCAGCACGCCGTCGGTGATGACCAGATCTTTGGCATCGGGCGCGTCCTCGATGTCGAGCTCCGCATCGAGCAGTTCGAACAGCCGCGTGCCGCAGGTCGAGGCGCGCGCGAAGGAGTTGACCATCAGGCCGAGCTGGCGCACCGGCATCTGCAATATGGTCATGAAGGTGAGGAACTGGGCCAGCGTGCCGACGCTGATCTGGCCCGCGATCACCTTCTGGCCGCCGAACCACAGTACCAGGCCCATGGCGGCCAGGAACGAAAAGTTCATGGCGCTGGTGTTGGAGACGCGGATGTCGACGCGCTCATTGGCGAGCTCCAGAGCATCCTGCTTGGCGCGGTCGAACTTTGCCAGCTCATGCCGCTGAGCCGCGAAGGCGCGCACGACACGGATGCCGCCGAGATTCTCGTCCATCACTCGGCTCAGCACCGACAGCCGCTCCTGCAGCGTCAGCCAGGTGCTGCGCAGCCGGAGCTGCGTCACCGAGGAGCGCCAGGCGACGAATGGTACAAAGCTGAGGCTCAACAATCCGAGCACGAGATCGGTGCTGATCAACAAATAGGCGCCGACGCCGATCAGCACGCCAAGCAGCACCACGCGCAGGATGCCGGTGGAAAAGAACATGCGCACGCCGTCGAGATCGAGCAGCCCGAGCGTGATGAGGTCGCCGGTATGGACCTTGTCGTGGAAGGAAAAGCTCAGCCGCTGGATCTTCTCGTAGAAGGCGAGCCGCAGCTCATAGCCGGTCTGATGGCCGACGGCCTCGCCATAGTAGTTCTGCGCCATGGTGAAGAGGCCGCGCAGGATGCTCACGACCAGCAGCGTCAGCGCGGTATTCCACAGCGCCTGCTCGGCCGCGATGCCGGCACCCGCGGCCATCACCCCTTGCGCCTGGTCGATGGCGCGGCCCAAGAGGCGCGGAATGAAGAGTTGCAGCGTCGCTGCGACAAAGGTCGAGATGAGGGTGATGGCAACCTGCCAGGGATGGCGTAGCGTCATGCGCACAATGCGCAGCAACGTGCTGAGGCCCTTGCCCCAGGAGGCTTCCGCCACATGGGCAAATGATTTGCCACGCTTGGCCGCGCTGGTTGCATCCGTGTGCAAGGAAATACCCAGACCGATCCGGACATTAGCCCGAACGAATGTAGCAGACTCAATCAGATAGCGCGATTTTACGCGCGTCCGGCTTGCCCGTTCAAGGGGTCAATCACGGCATCGCACTGTACCTGAAAGGCGGTGCCGCGTGCCATCTCGGCCAGGCCATCAGCGCCTGATCTGCGGAGCGCTCACCGGCAAGATCGTGTCGCAACTCGCCGCTGGTCTGCCGCCGGTGATCGATCTCGCGACTTTGCGGGCGGATAGGTTCTGATTATTCAGCGCCTGCTCTTCCAGCGGGCTTCCATCCTTCATGAGGGAACGACGTGACCGCGACAACAGACACACACGTCGTTGAATCGATCGATCCGCAACGCGCCTACGCCGTTCTGATGTGCGATCTGATCGGCCTGCGCTTTGATGCTGACGGAGAACCCGACCCTTCGGAGGTGCGTGCCCATATCGAGGCCAAGGGCGGCCGCTTTCATGCGACCGGACTTGGCGACAAGACCGCTCTCGAACCTGGCCGAGTGCATTTCTTCTACCAGCCGGATCTCAGCACCCGCGAAGAGCTGATCGGAGCCGCCGGCGACGGGCGCTATGACGCCGTCATTGCCGCCGCCACCTTCCTGCCGGCAGAGACCGTCTTTCCGCTGGCCGGTGTGCGGATCGGCGCCGGCACTGGCAATATGGGCTCGCGCTCGTGGGGCGGCGGCAGTGGCGAGGGCGGCTCGGCGGTCCTGATGAACACGCCAGGCATCAACAGCCGCGCAACCGCGCAGATGGTGATGAAGGCGATCCTGAAAGTGCTGCCGGATCTCCCGGTGGACTTGCTTCACGACCGGGTGGCGCGGGGCCTCTTCGACACCGGCAGGGAGCTGCGCGATTTCCCCACCGGAAAGCTCGAAGGCAAGACCATCGCGATCATCGGCTATGGCAATATCGGCAGGGAGGTGGCCAAGCTTGCCCGCGCCTTCGGCATGCGCGTGGTGATCCACGCGCGGCCCCGGCATCGGGACTGGATAGAAGCCGAGGGCTTTGCCTTTGCGGCGGACCTCGCCGACGCGGCTGCAGGCGCCGATGTGCTGAGCGTTCACGTCGGCCTGGGCAACCAGGATGCGCGGACCGGCCGCTATGCCAATGCCGGGCTCATTGGCGCGGACATTTTGTCTCGCATGAAAGGCGGCGCGGTGCTGGTCAACTACGATCGCGGCGAGCTCGTCGACGTCGCGGCCTTGGGCGACGCCCTGAATGCAGGGCAGGTGCGCCACGCCGCGATCGATGCCGACCTGTTCAGGGATTCCTCCACTGGCAGCCTGTCCGGCCCGATGCTGCCTTATCTCGATCTCGTCGAGAGGCATGGCGCCAGGCTTGAGCTCCTGCCGCATGCGGCGGCCGACACGGATCATCCCTCGCGCGTCGCCGGCGCCAAGCAGGCCGTCGACCAGATCTTCGATGTCATCTGCCGCAAGACAGTGACGAACGCAAAAGGCACCGTGCCGCCAAACTATCTTTCCGTTGGAGCGACCACGCCTCCAGGCATCGGACCGGTGACCTCCGACCACCTTTTGAAACTGACCGCCAGCGAATGCTGCGAGTTGGCGGATCTCTGTGATCGCCAAAGCCGGTTGTGGAAAGCTCTCTCGGATACTCCGCCTGCCGAGCGAGGCGCGATTGTCGCCGAACAGGGCGAAGACCTTGTCCGGTTGATCGACCGCTTCTGCCTTCTGGCCGAGAACCTCGATCTCAGGGGACCTTTCCAGCAATAGGCCGGAGCTCTCAATCTCGGGGACCGGCCACCATACGGGCGACCCGCGTCATGTCGGCGCTCATCTCACGATCGTCGTCGAGCGGGCTGACGAGCGCGCGGATGGCGGCAAAGGTGCGCTGCGGTCCTTCGCCCATGCTGTCGACGACGCCACGCAACTCCACGCCCGTCGCCGCGAAGATCAGCTCCATCGCCACGAGATAGCGCAGGCGTTCGACAATCTCGGCGGTCTTGGCCACCACCCGTGGCGCCATCGACGACTGGTCCTCGACGCCATCCGATACGGCAAGCGGGCTGAGCGACATCGGGTTAGCCAGATGCCGGATCTCGGCTTCCAGCGCGGCGAGCGGCTTTTGCAGTTCAGCGTAGCCCTGGCGGCTGCCGCCCCTGGCCGACAGGAAGCGCGGCAGCTCCGCAATTGTCGGCGACATCAGCTTCATGCAGCGGTTGGCGGTGCCCACCGCGCAATGCGCGAGCGCCTGGCCGAGATGCTCCCAGGCCAGCGTCATCGCCGTGAGGTCGAAATTGCCGTTCGAGACGACGCGTCCGCCTTCGGGCAGGATCACCGGGTTGTCGCCGGAATGGGTCAGTTCGATCTCCGTCGCCAGCTTCGCCTGTTCGAATGCATGCAGCAGGCCGCCCAAGACCTGCGGCACGCAGCGATAACTGAGCGGATCCTGGAGCCGCCGCGCCGCTTTGTCCTTCCACAGGCCGCTTCCCGCCAGTTCCGCACGCAGCCGCGCGCCGATCTCGCGCTGGCCGAACGCCGGCCGGGCGGCCAGGGCATCTTTGTCGATCGCGGTCAGGGAAGAACGGAACGCCTCATAATTGAGCGTCACCGCCGCCAGCGCCCAGTCGATGAGATGCGCGACATCTTCGAGACACAGGCACGCCGTGCCGGTCGACAGGCTGTTGGCGACGATGATGGCGTGGCCGTCCTTCTCGCGCAGATCGAGCGGTTCGAGCCCGGCGAGTGCGAGCGCCTCGGCCGACGGCATGATCTTGCCCTGGTATTCCGTCTCGCCGTCGCCGCGCAGCGCTCGCGCCATATGGCCGAGATGGGCAAGGTCCGCCGCGCCAATCGATCCCCAGGTGGGGATCACCGGATGGACGCCGGCGTTGAGCGCCGCCACGAGGCCCATCACCACGCGTTCGGAAGTGCCGGTGCCGCCCGCGGCCATGCCCGAGATGCGCGCGGCCATCAGCGCCCGCACCGCCTCAGTCGGAAGGGCCGGGCCGATACCCATGCTGTGGCTGAGCGGCACGCTGTGCTGGAAGGCGATCAGATCGGCCTGCGCGAGCGGCGTGTCGACACAGGCGCCAAGGCCGGTCGTGACGCCATACATCGGCTTGCCGAGTTGCGTCAGCTGCTCGATGAGCGCGCGGCTCGCCCGGATGCGCCGCATCGCCTCCTCGCCCAGCATCAGCCGCGCATTGCGCCGCGCGATCTCGGCGACGTCAGCCGCGCTGAGCGGCTTGGCGTCGAGCAGTATCATTCGGGCTGTCATGTCTCGCCTGTATCCCGTGACCGGATGCCCGGGCCGGTGGCGCTGCGAGCGTCATCGTTTGTGGCGCCTTGCTGGCACGACTGCAAGCCATTCCGATTATGGCAGCGATGAGAAGGCAGGCAGAAGCAAGGGAGCAGGATTTCCGCGACTACGCCGATCGCTCCGCGACAGCGTCGGGCACCACCACCAGCTTGCCGACGAAATCCTTGGCGATGAAATCGGCCTGCGCGTGGTGGAAATCGGACAGCTTGTAGACGCCGCCGACCAACGGCCTGATCTTGCCCTCCTCGATGTAGCGAACGATGCGGCGGAAATCGGCGCGCGTGCCCTGGCTCGAACCATGCAACTGCAGCTGCTTGAGATACATGGTCCTGAGGTCGAGCTGGACGACCGGACCTGCAATCGCGCCGGCGGTGGTGTAGCGGCCTTCGGGTCGCAGGATGCGCAGTAGATCGTTGAAGATCGCGCCGCCGACGAGATCGGCGACCACGTCGATCGGCTGGCCGCCGGTCGCTTCGGTCACGGCTCGCGGCAGGTCTGCGACGCCACGGGTGATGACCGCCTCGGCGCCGATGTCGAGTACGGCCTGTTCCTTGCCTTTGCCGACGACGGCATAGGGAATGGCGCCACGCGCCCGCGCCAGCTGCACGATGCCGGAACCGACGCCGCCCGAGGCGCCGGTGACCAGCACCCGTTCTCCGGCCTTAAGTGCGGCGCGTTCCAGCATCTGCTCGCCAGTAAGGTAAGCGCAGCAGAACGTGGCGAGTTCGACGTCGCTCAAGGTGGTGTCAACGACATGCGCGTTGTCAGCCGGGACGGTCTGGTATTCGGCATAACCGCCATCGCGGCCATGGCCCATGTAGTCGATGTCGGCGAGTGAATCGTCGTCGCGGTTGTAGATGGAGAAATCGACCATCACCCGTTCGCCGATGCGATCGGGCGAAACGCCTTCGCCGACGGCAACGATGGTGCCGACCGTGTCGGTGCCCTGGATGCGCGGGAAGGTCAGCGTATTGCCCTGCCTTCGCCAGGTCGACACCGCGTCCGCGTCCTCCTCGGTACCATAGGCGCCCTGACGCACCCAGACATCGGTGTTGTTCATCCCGCAAGCGCTGACCCTTATCAGCACTTCACCTGAAGCGGGGGCAGGCACTTTGACATCGGTGCGGTAGACGAGCTTTTCCGGTCCGCCGTGCCCGGTGAGCAGCACGGCGGCCATGGTGGCGGGGAGCGTTTTGGTCATGGCATTCATCGGTTGGTCTCAGAGATTGGCGAATACGCTGTTCACGGCATCGGTGGTCTTGGCCACCACGATGTCGGCTTCCTCGCGGGTCAGGCACAGCGGCGGCGCGAAGCCGAGGATGTCGCCCTGCGGCATAGCGCGGCCTATGACGCCGCTTGCGGCAAGGGCCGTGGCAATTTGCGGTCCGATCTTCAGCGAAGGGTCGAAGAAGACACGGTCGTCACGATCTCTCACGAATTCGACCGCTGCCAGCATGCCGTCGCCGCGCACCTCACCGACGTGTTTGTGACCGCCGACGGCCTTGGCCAGTTCGGCACGGAAATAAGCGCCGGTCTCGCCGGCATTCCGCACCAGGTCCATCTCGTCGATCAGTTCGAGATTGGCGACCCCGGCGGCGACGCAGATCGGATGCGCCGAATAGGTCCAGCCATGGCCGAGCGAGCCGAGCTTGTCGGAGCCCTGCACCAGCACCTGCCACATCTTGTCGGCGACGATGACGCCCGACAGCGGCGCATAGGCGGAGGTCAGACCCTTGGCTATGGTGATCAGGTCCGGCTTGATGCCGTAGTGATCGGAGCCAAACATCGTGCCCAGCCGGCCGAAACCCGTCACCACCTCGTCGGCGACCAGGAGCACATCATACTTTTTCAGCACCGCCTGGATCTTTTCCCAGTAGCCGGCGGGCGGCGGCACGATGCCGCCAGTGCCGAGGATCGGCTCGCCGATGAAGGCGGCAACCGTGTCGGGACCTTCGGCCAGGATCATCTCCTCGAGCTTGTCGGCGCAATGCTGCGAGAACTGCTCCTCGCTCATCGAGCGGTCGGCGCGGCGGAAATAATAGGGCGCCTCGGTGTGCAGGATCGGCGCGCGCGGCAGGTCGAAGGCGTTGTGGAACAGGTCGAGCCCGGTCAGCGAGCCCGTCATCACGCCCGAGCCGTGATAGCCGCGCCAGCGCGAGATGATCTTCTTCTTCTCCGGGCGGCCCAGGACGTTGTTGTAGTACCAGATCAGCTTGATGTTGGTTTCGTTGGCATCCGAACCGGACAGGCCGAAATAGACCCTCGACATGCCCTTCGGCGCGCGGTCGATGATCATCTTGGCCAGCGTGATCGAGGCCTCGGTGCCATGCCCGACATAGGCGTGGTAATAGGCGAGGTTCTTCGCCTGGGTCGCGATGGCATCTGATATCTTCTGGCGGCCATAGCCGACATTGACGCAATAGAGGCCGGCGAAGGCATCGATGCTCTTCTTGCCGTTGTTGTCCCAGACGGTGACGCCTTCACCTCCGGCCATGATCCGCGTTGGGCTCTCGCCCCGGGCATGGGTGCCCATATGCGTCGAGGGATGGAAGAAGTGGTCGCGATCCCAGGCGGCGAGTTCGTTGGACTGATCGAGCATCTTTTTTGACTCCTTGAAAAAGATCCGGGTGCGAGCCTACGCCACATCCAGGCAAAGGTATTTGAGGTCGGTGAAAGCTTCCAGCCCGTGGCGCGAGCCTTCGCGGCCGATGCCGGACTGCTTGACGCCGCCGAACGGGATCGGCGCGCCGGTGATCTTCACACGGTTGATGGCGACCATTCCATAGTCGAGCGCGCGGCCCATGCGCTGTTGGCGGGCGCCGTTCTCTGTCACCACATAGGCGACGAGGCCATATTCGGTCGCATTGGCGCGGGCGATCATCTCGTCCTCGTCGTCGAATGCTTTCACCGCGGCGACCGGACCAAAGGTCTCCTCGCGCATGATCAGCGCTTCGTCGGCGACATCGACGAGCAGTGTCGGCTGGTAGAACAGCGGCCCGGCCTGATGCCGCTTGCCGCCGGTGAGGCAACGCGCGCCAAGGGCCATGGCGTCAGCAACCTGTTCCTCGACCTTCTTGACGGCGCGCTCATGCATCAGCGGCCCGATGTCGATGTCATCGGCCAGGCCATTGCCGGCCCGCAGCGCCTCGATGCGCTTGGCGAAAGCAAGGCAGAAGCGGTCGTAGAGCGGACGCTGGACATAGATGCGGTTGGCCGCAAGGCAGTCCTGGCCCGAGGTGGCGAATTTGGCGTCGATAGCGATGGCCACCGCTTTGTCGATATCGGCGTCGGCAAAGACGATCAGCGGCGCGTGGCCGCCAAGCTCCATCACCAGCCGCTTCATCGTCGGCGCACTTTGCGCGGCGATCAGCCGGCCGATCTCGGTCGAGCCGGTGAAACTCATGGCCCGCACGCGCGGGTCTTCGCACATGCGTCCAACGATCGTCGCGGCCTTGCCGGTGACGATGTTGAAAACGCCGGCGGGCAGGCCGGCGCGTTCGCCGAGTTCGGCCAGCGCCAGCGCCGAAAGTGGCGTCTCCGAGGAGGGATGCGCGACGATGGTGCAGCCGGCGGCGAGTGCGGCAGCTGCCTTGCGCGTCAGCATGGCCGACGGAAAATTCCACGGCGTGACCACGCCGACGACGCCGAGCGGTTCGCGCCGCACCATCATCTCCGCGTTCGGTAGATGGCTGGTGACACTCTCGGCGTTGAGGCGTTTTGCTTCCTCGGCATACCATTCGATGAAGGAGGCGGCGTAGTCGATCTCGCCGAGCGACTCCTTCAACGGTTTGCCCTGCTCCAATGTCATCAGCAGGGCGAGGTCGTCTTTCGCCGTGATGATCAGGTCGAACCATTTCCGCAGGATTTTCGAGCGCTCCTGCGGCAACAGCGCCCGCCATGCCGGAAAGGCGCGCGCGGCGGCGTCGATTGCCTTTGTGGTCTGCCCGGCATCGAGCGCTGCAACGAAGGCCACGGTGGCGCCGGTCGCCGGATCGGTGACCTCGAAGCTCTCCGCAGCCTCACTCGCCGTCCAATGGCCGTCGACGTAAGCGAGTTCGCGCAGCAGCCGGCGGTCGGCGAGCCGGTCTAGCGCTTCGTGGCGGTGCGAGCGGGCGAAATGCGCGGACATGGTCGAAGCCTCCCGGTTCGGTTTGATGCGGGGAGACTATCCATCAGGGGCAGACAGAGAGGCTGTTTGGACGCCTGGCCGTAGAGAGAATCTCTCTATTGCGACGAGAGGGCAGTAGATCTCTCTGGTCTACGTCGATGCCGGCAACAGGTCCGCTATCGGCAGCGCGATATCATCCTTCACCGTCTTGATGACGATGTAGGTGAAGTAGCGGTCGATGCCGATCTCGCGATCGAGCAACCCGTCGACCAGCCGCTGATAGGCGTCGATGTCGCGTGCCATTACCTTCAACACATAGTCGACGCCGCCACCCACCGACCAGCAGGCGACGATCTCGGGGATGTCGCGAATGACGCGCTCGAAGCGGTCGAAATCGGCCTGGCGGTGGCTGGCCAGCGTCACCTCCATCAGCACGGTGGCGACCGGCGCCACGACGCGCATGGCGATCCGGGCGTGATAGCCCGAAACGATGCCGGCTTTTTCGAGCTTGCGCAGCCGCATCCAGCACGGTGTTGGCGACAGCCCGACCTGCTCGGCCAGCGCCAGCTTGGTGATACGTCCGTCACGCTGGATGGCGTCGAGGATTTTGAGGTCGATCGCGTCGAGTTTCGCAGCAGTCATCAGCGCTCACTTTTTCGTCGATCGTACCATGACGGCGCATTATTTCGATTGTCAATTGCACTGATTTCGATCTCTAATAAGTCATGACATTGTGGCAACCCGATCCTACGCTCATCCGGCGGCCAGCCTATCAATCGTTGGCCGATCAGTTCGCGCGCGCCATCCACGACGGACGCCTTGCCAATGGCGCGCGGCTGCCGACGCATCGCAGGCTGGCGGACGATCTCAAGCTGTCAGTGCAGACCGTGAGCCGCGCCTACGAGGAGTTGATCCGGCGCGGCCTGATTTCGGGCGAGATCGGCCGCGGCAGCTTCGTCCAGACGCAGCGCCGCGAACCGGAGCCGCCTTATCTGCCCGAGCGCCTCGGCGAGGTCATCGACCTGTCGATTCTGAAACCGGTCTGCGAGCCGATGCACCTGGAGCGCATGAAGCAGGCGCTGGGCTGGCTCGCCGAAAACCTGCCGTCGAGTTCGGTGCTGTCGTTCCGGCCAAACATGGTATTCCCGCGCCACCGCGCCGTGGCGGTCGAGTGGCTGAAACTGTGCGGCCTCGATGCCTCCCCGCAGAACATCAGCCTGACCAATGGCGCCACCGCCGGCATGACGGTGGCGCTGATGAGCGTGGCGCCGCCGGGCTCCACCGTCGCCACCGAGGCGATCGGCCATCACACGCTGGTGCCGCTCGCCCGTTATCTCGGCTTCAATCTCGAAGGCCTGCCGATTGACGGCAATGGCTTGATTCCGGAAGCGCTGGACGAGGCCTGCCGGCTTTCCGACATCCGCGCCGTGTTCGTCCAGCCTTCCGTCATAAATCCCACGGCAACGCTCATGGATGCGGCGCGCCGCGAGCAGATCGCGGCGGTGGCGCGCAAGCACGACATCGCAATTATCGAGAACGATGTGCTGGGTCCGCTGGTCGAGGATCGACCGCCGCCGGTCGCCGCTTTCGCACCTGAGCGGACGCTCTACGTCACCTCCTTCACCAAGATCACCGTGCCCGGCCTGCGCATCGGTTATCTCGCCGCGCCCGATCGTTACGTCGCGGCCGTCGCCAACCGGCATCTTGTCTCGAACTGGATGGCGACACCAATGGTGGCCGAGATCGCCACCAAATGGGTGACCGACGGCACCGCGATGGAACTGGTGCGCTGGCAGCGCGCGGCGTTGCATCGCCGGCAGGATATCGCTGGCGAGGTACTCTCAGGCGTCGACTACCGTGCCCGCCGCGACGGATTGCATATCTGGCTGCAACTGCCGGCCGACCGCTCCGAGGAGAGCTTTGTCGCCCAGGCCCGATTGCAAGGCGTGGCCATTGCGCCGGGCACCTCCTTCCGCATTTCGGATGCGCCCTGGCATCCGGCGGTGCGCATCTCGCTGGGTTCGACCACCGAGGGGGAACTGCGCGCCGGTCTCGGCGTTGTCACCAAACTCTTGCTTGGCGATCCCGAGCATTTGCTGCTCGCAATCTAAGCCTGCCCAAAAAGCCGGGCTGTGCTTGACTGAAAAATGTGCGCAATCGGAATAATTGTCATGATATTATTTTCTCAATTGACATGATTTGGCGCGTTCCGCATCGTTAAGGGCACCAGCCTTCTCCAGCACGGGGAAATTCATTTGTCCGCATCCGCACCCATCATCAAGGTCGACAGCATCTCGAAGAGCTTTGGCAGCTTCAAGGTCCTGGACGGCCTCTCGATGCAGGTCATGCCGCGCGAGAAGCTGGCGCTGATCGGCCCCTCCGGCTCGGGCAAGACGACGATCCTGCGCATCCTGATGACGCTGGAGCGCATCGATGGCGGTCACATCCAGATCGACGGCGAGCAGCTCTACCATATGGAGCGCAACGGCCAGCTGCTGCCGGCCGACGAGCGCCACCTGGCGCGGATGCGCCAGAAGACCGGCATGGTCTTCCAGCTGTTCAACCTGTTTCCGCACAAGAGCGTCATCGACAATGTGACGTTGGCGCCGATGTTGACCAAGGGAACGCCGCGCGCCGCTGCCGAGAAGCGGGCGATGGAACTGCTCGAGATGGTCGGCATGGCCGACAAGGCGAAGGCGATGCCGGCCCAATTGTCCGGCGGCCAGAAGCAGCGCGTGGCGATCGCCCGCGCGCTCGCTTTGCAGCCGAAGATCATGCTGTTCGACGAGGTGACGTCGGCGCTCGACCCGGAACTGGTCGAGGAAGTGCTTAACGTCTTGTGGCGCCTCTGCGCCGAGACCGACATGACCATGCTGCTGGTCACGCACGAGATGGGTTTCGCCCACGACTTCGCCGACCGGGTGCTGTTCTTCGATCGCGGCCGCATAGTCGAGGAAGGCAAGCCAGACGAGATTTTCCGCAATCCCAAGCAGGAACGCACGCAAGGCTTCCTGAAGAAGATCATCGCGGCCGGACACCGTGTCTGACCGCATGCCAAAGGCGGCCAAGCCGTCTTGAAATCACGCAAACCAGGACAAGAACAAGGAGTTGGGAACAATGAAGAAACTTGGCATTCTCGCCGGCGTCGCTGGCCTCGCACTGACTGCGGTGCTTGCGACATCAAGCGTGGGCTCGGCCGCGGACAAGAAGCTCGAACAACTCAAGGCGCAAGGGTTCGCACGCGTCGCCATCGCCAACGAGCCGCCCTATACGGCGGTCGCGGCCGACGGCAAGGTGTCTGGTGCCGCGCCTGACGTGGCGCGCGAAATCTTCAAGCGTCTCGGCGTCGGCGATATTGTTGCCTCCATTTCCGAATACGGCGCCATGATCCCCGGCCTGCAGGCTGGTCGCTTCGACGTCGTCACCGCCGGCCTGTTCATGAAGCCGGAGCGCTGCGCGGCGGTCGCCTATTCGGAGCCGGTGCTGTGCGACGCCGAGGCGATGCTGGTGAAGAAGGGCAATCCGAAGGGCTTCAAGAGCTATGAGGATGTCGCCAAGGACACGTCCGCCACCATCGGCGCGCCCGGCGGCGGCACCGAGGAGAAGCTGGCGCTCAACGCCGGCGTGCCGCGCGAGCGGGTCATCGTCGTGCCGGACGGCCAGAGCGGCCTGAAGATGGTGCAGGACGGCCGCATCGATGCCTATTCGCTGCCTGTGCTGTCGATCAATGATCTGATGAAGAAGGCCGCCGATCCGAACCTCGAAGTCATCGCTCCGGTGCAGGGCGCGCCGGTCTATTGCGACGGCGCCGCCTTCAAGAAGGGCGACGAGGCTCTGCGTGATGCCTATGATGTCGAACTGGCCAAGATGAAGAAGTCGGGCGAGTTCGCCAAGATCATCGAGCCCTACGGCTTCTCGGCGGCGGCGGCAATGTCGACCACGCGCGACAAGCTCTGCTCGGCGAAGTAGCGCGCGCTTTTCTTGCCTTCTCCCCGCTCACGGGGAGAAGGTGGTCCCGAAGGGCCGGATGAGGGGCGGCGCCCCGTTTGCCGAACTGGCGCTGCCCCTCATTTGCCTGCCGGCAATCTTCTCCCCGTAAACGGGAAGAAGGACCCTAGTCCTACAAACGTTGGAATCTCAATGACCCAGTGGTCCGGCTATTTCGGCCTGATATTGCAGGGAGCGCTTGTCACCATCGAGCTGACGCTGATGGGGTCCGTGCTGGCCCTGATCATGGCCTTTCTCGCCGGCTTGGGGCGCCTGTCGCGCTTCTTCGCGCTGCGGGCCCTGGCGACGGCCTATATCGAATTCTTCCGCGGCACATCGATCTTCGTGCAGCTGTTCTTCGCCTATTTCGTGTTGCCCCTGCTGGGTCTCGAATTGACCCCATTGCAGGCCGGCGTATTGGCGCTGGGCCTGAATGTCGGAGCCTATGCCGCAGAGGTGGTGCGCGGCGCCGTGCAATCGATCGGCCGCGAACAGCATGAGGCCTGCATCGCGCTCAATCTGGGCCGCTGGCAAGGCATGCGCCACGTCATCCTGCCGCAGGCGTTTCTGGTGATGCTGCCGACCTTCGGCAACAATGCCATCGAGCTGCTCAAGGCGACATCGGTCGTCTCGCTGATCTCGCTTGCCGACCTCACTTTCCAGGCACAGGTGGTGCGCGCCCAGACGGGCAACACCATGGTGCCGTTCACCACCATTCTTCTCATCTATTTCATCCTGGCGCTGCTCATCTCGTGGGGTGTGCGCTCGCTGGAACGCCGCATGGCGCGCGGCCTCGACGGGGTGCGGGTCTGATGGCCGGAACATTCCTGATGAATTGGGTTCGCTGATGGATTGGGATTGGGATTTTGTCCGGCAGATCCTGCCGACCCTGATCCAGGGGGTGAAGATCACCATCCTGGCGACGCTGCTCGGCTCGGTGCTGGCGGCGATCGTCGGCTTGGGCATCGCGCTGGCGCGCCGCTCGCCCAACAAAGCGGTGGCGCGTACCGTCGGTTGGGTGGCCGAATTCATCCGCGGCACACCGCTCCTGGTGCAGCTCTATTTCATCTTCTATGTGCTGCCCGACATCGGCATCCTGCTGCCGCCCCTGGTCGCCGGCGTCATCGGGCTCGGCCTGCACTACGGCACCTACACGGCGGAGGTCTACCGCGCCGGCATCGACAATGTGCCGCGTGGCCAGTGGGAAGCCGCCAAGGCCTGCAATCTCAGCGCCCGGCAGACCTGGACGCATATTATCATCCCGCAGGCCATTCCGCCGATGATCCCGGCATTGGCCAACTACTTCATCGCCATGTTCAAGGAGACGCCGCTGCTCTCGGCGATCACCGTTCTGGAACTGATGAACCAGGCAAAAAGCGTCGCCAACACCTATTATCGCTACCTCGAGCCGATCACGTTGGTCGGTGCCTTCTTCCTCGCCATCAGCCTGATTTCGGTCGTGCTGCTGCGCTGGCTGGAACGCCGCTATGGCAAGATCGAAAGATAAAAGATGAAGCCCTTGCCCGAGATCAAGCTTGTGCCCAACCGGCCAGCGCTCGATGAGCGTCCGCTGGAGCGGCGCGTCGGCCTCATGATCCTGGCCACCGACCATACGACCGAGCCGGATTTTCGCCGCATGGTGGCGAGCGAACGGATCGGCGTCTATGTCGCGCGCATCCCCTATGCCAATCCGACGACGCCTGAGAACCTGCGCAAGATGCAGCCGGCGCTGACGGCGGGCGCGGCCTTGATCCTGCCGGACGAGCCGCTCGACGCCATCTGCTATTCCTGCACGTCGGCCTCGGTGGTGATTGGCGATGGAGAGGTCGAGGCTGCGATCCAGGCCGCCAAGCCAGGCGTGCCCGTCGTCACGCCAACAATGGCCGGCGTGCGCGCGCTGAACGCGTTCGGCGTGCGCAGGATCAGCATCCTCACACCCTATACCATGGAAACCTCCAGGCCGATGGCGACCTATTTCGCCGAACGTGGCTTCGAAATCCTAAGCTTTACCTGCCTCGGCTTCGAGGACGATCGCGAGATGGCGCGCATTGCTCCGGCAGCGCTTGTCGATCTCGCGCGCCAGGCGATGCACCCGCAGGCCGATGCGCTGTTCGTATCCTGCACGGCACTGCGCGGCGCACTCGCGGTCACCGGCATGGAAGAGGCGATCGGCCGCCCGGTGGTGACCAGCAACCAGGCGACCGCCTGGAACTGTCTGCGCCTTTGCGGCGACGAGACAGCCCATCCCGAATTTGGCCGTCTGATGACGCTGCCCCTGCCGCGCGACTGACGATCATGGCAACAGTAACCCTTGGCGATATCCGCGCCGCACGTGAGCGAATTGCCGGCAAGGTCGAGCGCACTTCGATCGTGCTTTCGGCGAGTCTCTCCGAGCGGCTGGGCGTCCCGGTTCATCTCAAGCTCGAGCACCGCCAGACCACCGGCAGCTTCAAATTGCGCGGCGCTTCGAACGCCGTCGCTTCGCTGGATGCCGAGGAGAAGGCGCGCGGCGTCGTCGCGGCATCGACCGGCAATCATGGCCGTGCGCTTGCCCATGCGGCGAAGCTCGAGCGTATGCGCGCGGTTATCTGCATGTCGCGGTTGGTACCCCAGAATAAGCTCGACGAAATCCGCCGCCTCGGCGCGGAAATCCGTATTGTCGGCAACAGCCAGGACGATGCCCAGCAGGAGGTCGAGCGGCTGGTGGCGGAGGAAGGGCTTGTCATGCTGCCACCCTTCGACCATCCCGCGATCATCGCCGGGCAAGGCACGCTCGGGCTGGAGATGATGGAGCAGGTCCCGGATGCCGCTCTGGTGCTGGTGCAACTCTCCGGAGGTGGCTTGGCTTCCGGTGTCGCCGCCGCCATCAAGGGCGTTCGTCCCGGGACAAAAGTCGTCGGCATCTCAATGGCGCGCGGCGCCGCGATGAAGGCGAGCCTCGATGCCGGCCACCCCGTGCTGGTCGAGGAACTGCCGACGCTGGCGGATTCCCTCGGTGGCGGCATCGGCCTCGACAACCGGCTGACCTTCGCCATGTGCCGCGACCTGCTCGATGATGTCGTCCTGCTCAGTGAGGACGAGATCGCCGCCGGCATTCGCCATGGCTATGAACAGGAACGCGAGATCGTCGAAGGAGCAGGTGCGGTAGGCATCGCGGCGCTGCTCGCTGGCAAGGTCAAGGCGGAGGGGCCGGTCGGGGTTCTGCTTTCCGGCCGCAACATCGACATGGAACTGCACAGGAAGATCGTCTGCGGGGAGATACCATCGATTTCGGAGCGCGCCGCATGAGCAGGATGACTATCCTCACTGAAGCTGAACTGCGCGCAATCGTGACACTCGATCTCGATGCCGTCGCCTGTGTCGAGAATGCCTTTCGCGCGCTTGCCACGCTGCCCGTGGCGATGCCGCCGATCCTGCGGCTCGATATTCCGCAGCATCGCGGCGAGGTTGATGTGAAGACCGCCTATGTGCCTGGTATCGATGGCTTCGCCATCAAGATCAGCCCCGGCTTCTTCGACAATCCCAAGCTCGGCCTGCCCAGCGTAAACGGCATGATGGTGCTTTTGTCAGCCAGAACCGGCCTGGTCGAAGCCTTGCTGCTCGACAACGGCTATCTCACCGACGTCCGTACCGCTGCCGCGGGAGCAGTCGCGGCTAAACACCTGTCACGGCCGGACTCATCCGTCGCCGCGATCTTCGGCGCTGGGGTCCAGGCAGGGCTGCAACTGGAAGCGCTGATGCTGGTGCGGCCGATCAGGCAGGCGCGCATCTGGGCGCGCGATGCCGCCAAGGCGGAGACCGCCGCGGCTACCTTGCGCGAAAGGCACGGCATCGACGTGCGTGCCGAACCCGATGCGGCCAACGCCGTTGCCGGCGCCGACATCATCGTCACCACCACGCCGTCGACCGAACCGCTGATCAAAGCCGGGTTTGTCTCGGCCGGCCAGCATATCACCGCCATGGGTTCCGACGCCGAGCACAAGAACGAGATCGCGCCGGCGATCCTGCGCATGGCTGATCTCTATGTCGCCGACAGCGCGAAGCAGACGCGGCGGCTGGGTGAATTGCACCATGCCATCGCGGCAGGCGTGATGGCCGCTGACACGGATGTGACCGAGCTCGGCCAGATCATCGCCGGCGCGAAGCATGGCCGGCGCTCGGCCAGCGACATCACCATCGCCGATCTTACCGGCACCGGCGTGCAGGATACGGCGATCGCCACGTTCGCCCGCGACCGTGCGCTGGCCGCGAAAGCCGGAACGGTTTTTGAAAGCTGATCCCGGCCGCAGGAGCATGATCCGGAAAGAGTGGCGACCGGTTTTCCCGGCAGATCATGCTCCGACAAAAAAGAATTACCTGGAGCCGGATTCAACAAAGTTGAAACGGGCTCCAGCCCCAAAAAACGAGGACCAACACTATGCAGCTGAACCTGAAATTCTCGCGAAGCGAATATGCGGAACGCCTCGCCAAGACGCGGAAAGCCATGGAGGCGAAGGGCGTCGATCTTTTGATCGTCAGCGATCCCTCCAACATGGCCTGGCTGACCGGCTATGATGGCTGGTCGTTTTACGTCCACCAGGCGGTCATCGTGCCGCCGACGGGCGAGCCAGTCTGGTATGGCCGTGGCCAGGACGCCAACGGCGCCAAGCGTACCGCCTATCTCGCCCATGACAACATCGTCGGCTACGCCGACCATTATGTGCAGTCGACCGAGCGCCATCCGATGGATTTCCTGTCCAGCGTGCTGACCGATCGCGGCTGGGGCAAGCTCACCGTCGGCGTCGAGATGGACAATTACTGGTTCTCCGCCGCCGCCTTCGCCTCTTTGCGGCAGCATCTGCCCAACGCCCGTTTCGTCGATGCCACCGCGCTGGTCAACTGGCAGCGCGCGGTGAAGAGCCCGACCGAAATCGACTATATGCGCAAGGCCGCCCGCATCGTCGAGGCGATGCACCAGCGTATCGTCGACAAGATCGAAGTCGGCATGCGCAAATGCGATCTGGTCGCCGAGATCTACGATGCCGGCACGCGCGGCGTCGACGGCATCGGCGGCGATTATCCCGCGATCGTTCCGCTGCTGCCGTCGGGCGCGGACGCCTCGGCGCCGCATCTGACTTGGGACGACAAACCGATGAAGCGGGGCGAGGGCACGTTCTTCGAGATCGCCGGCTGCTACAACAGATACCATTGCCCGCTGTCGCGCACCGTCTTTCTCGGCAAACCGACGCAGGAATTCCTCGATGCCGAGAAGGCGACGCTGGAAGGCATGGAAGCAGGTCTTGCCGCCGCCAGGCCGGGCAACACATGCGAGGATATCGCCAACGCCTTTTTTGCCGTCCTGAAGAAATACGGCATCGTCAAGGACAACCGCACCGGTTATCCGATCGGTATTTCCTATCCGCCGGACTGGGGCGAACGCACGATGAGCCTGCGTCCCGGCGATCGCACCGAGCTCAAGCCCGGCATGACTTTCCATTTCATGACCGGCCTCTGGCTGGAGACAATGGGACTGGAGATCACCGAGTCGATCCTGATCACCGAAGCCGGTGTGGAGTGCCTGGCCAATGTGCCGCGCAAGCTGGTGGTGAAGGATTGAGCCCGATGTCCAGTCTTCGCCCGTCGCCCATTACGCCGACCGTCGATTTCGATCGCGGCGGCGTCCAGCATGGTTTCCTGCGCCTGCCCCATAGCCGCGACGACTCGGCCTGGGGCTCGGTGATGATCCCGATCTGCGTCATCCGCAACGGCAAGGGGCCGACGGCGCTGCTGACCGGCGGCAATCATGGCGACGAGTATGAAGGGCCGCTGGCGCTCTACGAACTCGCCAGGACGCTCGATCCCGACCAGGTCAGCGGCACGGTGATCATCGTGCCGGCGATGAACTATCCGGCCTTTCGGGCCGGCACGCGCACCTCGCCGATCGACAAGGGCAATATGAACCGCAGCTTTCCCGGCCGGCCCGACGGCACGGTGACGCAGAAGATCGCCGATTATTTCCAACGCGAGCTGCTTCCCCGCGCCGACATCGTCTTCGACTTCCACTCCGGTGGCAAAACGCTGGATTTCGTGCCGTTCTGCGCCGCCCATACCTTGCCCGACAAGGCGCTGGAGCAGAAAGCCTTTGCCGCGGTGGCGGCATTCTCGGCACCGTTCTCGATGCGCATGACCGAGATCGACGCAATCGGCATGTATGACACGGCGGCCGAAGAAATGGGCAAGGTCTTCGTCACCACCGAGCTCGGCGGCGGCGGCACTTCGCGAGCCGAGACGGTGCGGATCGCCCGGCGCGGCATCCTCAACGTGTTGCGTCATGCCGGTGTCGTCGCCGGGGCGGTCGAGACGGGCAAAACCCAGTGGCTGGACATGCCCTCGGGAGATTGCTTCTGCTTCGCCGAGGACGACGGCATGATCGAAACCATGGTCGACCTCGGCGAGCCCGTCGAAGCGGGCGTGGTTCTGGCGCGTATCCATTCCACCGGCCGCACCGGCGTTGCACCGCAGGATATCCGGGCGAAAATGTCGGGCATGCTGGCGGCGCGGCATTTTCCTGGCCTGGTCAAGGCTGGCGACTGCGCCGCGGTGGTCGCCGTGAAGGTCGATTGACTGATGTGATTTCCCCGCCCGGACCATACCGGGCGGACGCCGCTGCCAGCGGACCGGTTCGCTGCTCTGGAGCGAATCACCATCTGCCACCGGTTCGCGGAATGGCGCGGAGTTTCAGCCCTGCGCCGGCTTGCGTTCGACGATGTAGATGTGGTCGGCCGCCAGCACCACCTCGCCACGCTGGTTGATCACCTCGCAGCGCTCGATCACCCGCCCCGAGGTGGGCCGCTTGGGGTCGTCCTCCTTGGCCGCGATGGTGGTGCGCGTGCGGATCGTGTCGCCGATGAACACCGGCTTGATGAAGCGCAGCCGGTCATAGCCATAGGAAAAGGCGACAGGGTTGACCACGTTCGCCGTCAGCCCGATGCCGACCGAGAACACCAGCGTGCCATGCGCGATGCGCTGGCCGAACGGCGTCGTCTTCATGAACTCGGCGTCCATGTGGTGCGGGAAGAAATCGCCGGTGTGGCCGGCATGGACGATGAAGTCGGTCTCGGTGATCGTGCGGCCGCTGGTCAGCCGCGTCGAGCCGATCTCGTAGTCTTCGAAATAGGTGATCTGTTCCATGTCCTGCCTTACGGCTTTTCGGCCAGCGGCGTCGCCGGCGCCGCGCTCGATTTATAGGCGGCTTCCACCAGCGCCATGGTGGTCCAGGCGTCTTCGACCGAACTGACCAGCTTGTCGTCCTCTCCGCAAGCAAAGCGCTGGACATTGGCCATGCGCCCGACAAAGGCGTCGGGAAACCATTCGCCGGCCAAAGGCACGGCTATCCAATCGGTCCCGCCTTTCGGATAGATATCCAGAATGTCCGGTTCGCCACGGGGATAGTCGAGGTTGAGGCCGAGCTTGAGATAAGCGGCACCTTCCGTGCCGCAGATGCGGAACTCGCAGGCCTGATGCCGGCGTCCGAACTTGTGGTCGTGATTGATCGACAGCGCGCAACGCACCGTGTCACCATAGTCGAGAATGGCGCTGGTGCGCGTCTGCGCCACCTTGTGGTTGGGATGGCCGAGTGTCTTGGCGTGGACGCCCCTGGGGTCGCCGAGCAATTGCCGGATCAGATCGAGATAATGGATCGAATGCATGGCGATCTCGACGCGCGGCGCCTTGAGCAGGAATTCCCACAATTGCCACGGCGTCGCCAGCGCCAGCCAGGCGTCGAAGTCGACGACCTCGCCGAGCCAGCCCTTGGCGATCGCGTCCTTCAGCGCCAGCATCATCGGCGCGAAGCGCAACTGGAAATTCACGGCCGCTTTGAGGTTCTTGGCGCGACATATCTCGAGGATTTCGGTTGCCTCGCCGAGATAGTTGCCCATCGGCTTCTGGATCAGCGCGAACGCACCGTCGGGCAGGACCTTCAGGATCTCGGCGTGCCGCCCCGGTGGCGTTGCCAGATCGAAGATCGCGTCCTTCACTTCAGCGGCCTCTTCCACCGAGCGGAACGCCGTCACGCTCCATCTATCGGCCAGGGCCTGCGCCTTGGCCTGGTCCGGATCGTAGAGGCCTGCGATTGGAAATGTCGCCTTCCGGTAGGCCGGAAAATGCGCGTCGCCGACGATAGATCCGGCACCGAAGGTGACGATCGGCCGGGGTTTTGAGGGCTCTGGCCAGGACTGGATGAGCGAGGCGGGGTCGAAACCGGCCTCAGTCATGGTGGAAGACTTCGTCCATCGAAGCCCACCACTCACCTTCCTTGCGGGTTGCAAGCGGCTCTTGGCAGGGCACGCAGACGGACCACCATTCCTGCGTCTTCGGGTCGGCCGCCATCTTGGCCATATCGGCCGCGTAGTCGGTGCCGTGATATTCGTAATAGGAAAACAACAGGTTCTCCGGCCGCTTCAGGTAGATCGAATAATTCTTGATGTTGCAGGCCGAGATCATGGTCAGCACATCCGGCCAGACAGCGGCATGGAGGCGGACATATTCCTCGACCTTTTCCGGCTTCAGCCCCAGAACCATTCCCATCCGCTGCATGTTCGTTCCCCTATTTCGTGATCGCCGTGGTGAATTCGGCGATGCTCATGGCCTTGACCGCGGCCCAGTCCCAATCGATGCCGATACCGGGCTCGTCGGGCGCCAGCGCATGCCCATCCTCGATGCGCATGTGCCTGCCGGTCAACTGGTCGAGTTGCGGAATGTACTCGACATACCTGCCGTTCTGAACAGCACAGGTCAGGCTGACATGCAATTCCATCAGGAAATGCGGGCAGACCGGAATGTCGAAGGCTTCCGCCGCATGGGCGATCTTGAGCCAGGGGGTGATGCCGCCGATGCGGCCGACATCGACCTGCACGACCGAGCAGGCGCCTTTCTGCATATATTCGCGGAAATGGCGCATGGAATAGAGCGATTCGCCAACCGCGATCGGCGTCGGCGTCGAGTTCGACAACCTGATATGTCCGTCGATGTCGTCGGCCGGCAGCGGCTCCTCGATCCATGCGAGATCGAGTTCGCGCAACCTCGCCGCACGCCGGATCGCCTCGTCCACCGAGAAGCCCTGATTGGCGTCGGTCATGATCTCGTAGCCGTCGCCGACCGCCTTTCGCACCGCCGACAGGCGCGCGAGATCCTCAGACCCATGCGGCCTGCCGATCTTCACCTTCGAGCCACGAAATCCCTTCGCCTTGGCGGCCAGCGCATCGTCGACCAGCGCCTGCGTCTCGATATGCAGCCAGCCGCCTTCGGTCGTGTAGAGCGGGCAGCGGTCCTTGGCGCCACCGGCGAGCTTCCACAGCGGCAGGTTCTGTTTCTTCGCCCTGAGGTCCCATAGTGCGGTGTCAATCGCCGCGATGGCGATCGCCGTGATCGCACCGATCGTGGTGGCGTGGGTGGCGAATTCGAGATCGTGCCAGATCGCCTCGATCATATCAGGATCGCGGCCGATCAGGCGCGGCACCAGGTGGTCGGACAAGAGCCGCATCACCGACGAACCGCCGGTGCCGATCGTGTAGCTGTAACCGGTGCCGACCGCGCCGTCGGAATCGGTGATCGTCACGATAGGCGTTTCCTGGCTGACGAAGCTCTGGATGGCGTCTGTGCGCTTGACCTTGGGCACAAGGTCGATCATCCGCAGTTCGATTTTCTCGATCCTTGCCATGTCGGTCAGCTCCGCAATGTCTTTCCGGTCCCGGTGGCAAACAGATGCGCCTGCGACAGGTCGAGGCTCATGGCGACGCGCTCGCCGGATCGCAACGGCCTCGGGTTCAGCATGCGCGAGACCCAATCGCTGCCGTTGAACTCAACGAACACCAGCGTCTCGTTGCCGAGCGGTTCGGTGACGGTGATCGGCAATTCGATCTGGTGCACGTCGGCGGAACTTCCCGAACTGATGCCATGGCCGGTCGGGTAGATGTCGTCGGGCCGCAGCCCGAACACGACTTTGTCGCCGATAGCGACATTGGCCTTGAACTGGCTGGGCAGCGGCAGCTTGGCGCCGCTGGCGAAAGCCAGCTGGCCGTCGTCTATCGTGGCCTCATGCAGGTTCATCGGCGGCGAGCCGATGAAGCCGGCGACGAAGCGTGTCGCCGGGCGCCGGAAAACCTCGTCTGGCGTGCCGACCTGTTCGATGTAGCCGTCGCGCATGATGACGATGCGGTCGGCAAGCGTCATCGCCTCGACCTGGTCGTGGGTGACGTAGATCACCGTCGATTGGACCTTTGCATGCAGCTTCTTGATCTCGGTGCGCATCTGCGTGCGAAGCTTGGCATCGAGATTGGAAAGCGGCTCGTCGAACAGGAAGACATCGGGGTCGCGCACGATGGCGCGGCCCATGGCGACGCGCTGGCGTTGCCCGCCGGAGAGTTGCGACGGGCGGCGGTCGAGCAAAGTATCGAGCCCGAGGATGGCTGAAGCCTCGGCGACACGGCGGTCCATATCCTCCTTGGCGGCACCGGCGATCTTCAGCGAGAAGCCGAGATTTTCGCGCACCGTCATATGCGGGTAGAGCGCATAGGACTGGAACACCATCGAGATATTGCGCGAGCGCGGCGGCAGGTCGTTGACGACGCGCCCTCCGATCTCGATCGAGCCGGCGCTGATCTCTTCCAGCCCGGCGATCATGCGCAACGTCGTCGACTTGCCGCAGCCTGACGGGCCGACCAGCGCGATGAATTCGCGGTCCGTGATGTCGAGGTCGATGCCATGCACGATCTGGATATTGCCGTAGCGCTTGGTCAGCTTTTTGAGGGAAACCGTTGCCATTGGATCAGCCTTTCACCGCGCCGGAGGTCAGGCCGCCGACAAGGTGTTTCTGGACGATGAAAGTGAGGGTGAGCGCCGGGATGATCATCACAACGGCGAGCGCGCACATGCCGCGCCAGTCGATGGTGAACTCGGCCGTGTAGTCGAGCAGGCCGACCGGCAGCGTCTTGGCGCTGACCGAGCGGGTCAATTGGGAGGCCAGCGCGAACTCGTTCCAGCAGGTCAGGAAGGCGAAGATCGCCGCCGACGCAATGCCCGGTCCGGCGAGTGGGAATTCCACCTGCCAGAAGGCCTGCCAGCGCGTACAGCCGTCGATTTGTGCTGCTTCCGCGAGGTCCTTCGGCACCTGGCGGAAGAAGCCGTCGATCAGCCAGATGGTGAAAGGCACGTTGAGTGCGACATAGGCGAGGATCAGCCCGAAATGCGTGTCGATGATGCCGAGCCGCACATAGAGGAAGAACAGTGGCAGCGACAGCGCGATGCCCGGCACCGTGCGCGTCAGCATCAGGCCGAGGAAGACGCTCGACTTGCCGCGGAAGCGGTAGCGCGCGAAGGCATAGCCACCGGCCATGCCGATGGCGACCGCGATCACCGTCGAGGTCACCGAGATGATCAGCGAGTTGCGGAAATACTCGATGACCGGAATGCCGCCCTTGCCGATGCCCGAGAACATCGCGACATAGGCGTCGAACGAAATGTCCTGCGGGATCCACACCGGCGGCTTCGCCATGATCTCGACCGTCGGCCGCAGCGACGACAGCACGATCCAGAGGCCGGGCAGGCAGATCGTCAGCATCGCCACGAACAGGCCGATGCGGTAGACGATATCAAGCAGCCGGCGCTTGAGGCGGGCGGAAGAATTCTCGTCCATCTTCACCACCCCGCCCTTCACCACTCGGCACCGATCTGCGTGCGCGCCGCGGCGAGCTTGTTGAAGAAGTAGACTGTGAAGGCGATCGACAGCAGGATCGAGAAATAGGCCATGGCGTTGGCCATTCCCATGCGTCCGTCGCTATAGGCGGTGCGCGCCACCAGCGTCCAAAGCAGTTCGGTGCGGCCGGCCGGTCCGCCATCGGTCATGATCTTGACGATGTCATAGGCGCGCGCCACGTCGAGCGAGCGGATGGTCATGGCGATGTAGGCGAAGGGCATGACGAACGGCCACGTCACATAACGGAATGTCTGCCACGGCGTGCAGCCATCGACGCGAGCCGCCTCGATTGGTTCCTTGGGCATGGCGAGCAGCCCCGCCAGGATCAGGATGGCGAAGATCGCCGTCGACGACCAGATCTCGGCGACTGAAATGGCGATGAAGGCGAGATGGCCTTCGATCAGCCACGGGATGGCGTCGCTGGTGATGCCGAGCGACTGCAGCGCGTTGTTCACCAGGCCGATATTGTCGTTGAACATGAACTTGAACTGAAAGCCGACGAGGATCGGCGAGAACATCATCGGAAACATCATCAGCGTGCGCAGGATGCGCTGGCCGCGTGTCGCCTTCTCGACCAGCATGGCGAGGCCGAGGCCAAGCAGCATTTCAAGATTGAGCGCGATCGTCAGCAGCAGAACCGTGCGCCCGAATGCCCACCAGAAATCGATATTGGCCAGGATCGAAAGATAGTTCCGCAAGCCGATGAAGACGAAAAACGTCTCGGGCTTGGTCAGCCGGAAGGGCGTGAAGCTGGAATAGAGCGAGAGAAGCAACGGCACCACCACGACCGCCGCCAGCACGATGAACGCCGGAAGCAGCAGGAATGGTGCGGATGGCTTGATGCCCTTCATCGGGGTCCTTTGGTATCTGGCATGCAATTTTGGGGCCGGGGCCTGACCGGTGAATGGACAGCACCGGCAAGACGCGATCGCCTCCCCCTTTGACAGTGGGGGAGGCGGTCTTGGGAACAATGCCTAGAGTTTGCCGGCGTCCTGCAGGATCTGCGTCGCCTTGGCGGCGGCTTCATCCAGTGCTTGCTTGGAGGTCTTGTCGCCGAGGATAGCGGCCTGCAACTCGGGATAGACGGCGTTCGAGATCTCGATCCACTCAGGCGTCTGCGGCACGGCAAAGGCGTGCTTGGCTTCTTCCTGGAAAGCCGACAGAACCTCCTTCTTGTAAGGATCGTTCGCGGCCTGCTGCAGGTCCCAATCCCAGACTGCGGTGCGCGTTGGCAGCGGGCCGGCGGCGGCCTCGAGCTTCTGGCTGTCCTCGTTGGTCAGCCACCATACGAGCGACGCGGCTGCCTCCTTGTTCGGGCAATTCTCGGTCACCGAGAAACCATGGAAGCCCGACCAGCCGGTGCGCACTCCAGCGGAGCCTTTCGGCGCGACCTTGACGCCGACATTGCCGGCGACCTTCGACGACTTCGGGTCGTTGAAGAATCCGGCCCAGCCCGGCCAGTCCAGATTGATGGCGACGGTGCCCGAAGCAAAGCCCTGGCCGAGATCGTCCCAGAGATAGTTGGTGGTTCCGGCCGGCACGGCCTTAGCCTTGTAGAGGTTGACGAACCAGTCGAGCGCCCGGATGCCGGCCTCGGAATTGAAGACCGGCTTGCCGTCCTTATCGAGATATTCGCCGCCCTCGGCGACGACCATTTCGTAGAAGCGGCCGTTGATCGCCTCTTCCTTGCCGGCGAACTGGGTGCCGTAGAAATTGGGCGGGTTGGCGAAGAATTCGGCCTGGTCGGTGACTTCCTTCCAGGTGTCCGGTGGCACCAGGTCATACCCGTATTTGGCCTTGAATTTGGTCTTGTTGTCGGCGTTTTCGTACAGGCTCTTCTGGTAGTAGAGCGCCGAAACGTCGAACTGCGCACGCGGCAGCATCTCCAGCTTGCCGTCGATGGTTGCCGCCTTGATCGTCGACGGCACGAAGCCGTCGATCTCTGACTTCGGCAGGAGCTTGCTGAGATCGGTGTAGAGGCCGGTGTACTGCGGCGCGAAGGAGGAATGGTTCCAGCCGACGCACCAGTTGGTGCTGCCCGAGGCGATGTCGGACTTCAATTCCTTGTCGATGTCGAAGCCGTTCTTCTTGGTCAGGATATTGACCTTGGCGCCGGTCGCCTTCTCCCATTCAGGTATGCGCTCGTAGAGCTTTTCATATTGCTGGCCGCCGATCAGCTTTACGTCGACGGTCACGCCTTCGAACTTGCCGGGCAGGTCGCCGGCAAGGGCAGCACCCGCGCCAAATGCGAGTGCCAATGCGCCGGCGGACACGCCGGAAAGCAGTCTGTTCATTGATATCCTCCCTTGGTGCGCCTCAGCGGCGACCGCAACTCGTCTGATGACAAGAAGTCCTACATTCATATACAAACAAAACATTCATGGATACGTCAAGGCGAAATTTGTTTCCGCTAGCCGCGTTCCTGCGTATATGAAGAGCTGAATTCACTGGAGGGACGAGCCATGGACGACAGCGAAGACGAGCGCTACCGCGCGCCGGCGCTCGACAAGGGGCTCGACATCCTCGAACTGTTGGCTGGCCTCGATGGCGGCCTGACGCAGGCGGAAATCGCCAAGAAACTCGACCGCAGCCCCAATGAATTTTATCGCATGCTGGACCGGTTGGTGCGGCGTGGCTACGTCACGCGACTGGACGGCGACCGCTATTCGCTGACGCTCAAGCTGTTTGGCCTGGCGCAATTGCACGCGCCGGTGCGGCGGCTGGTTTCCTATGCGACGCCGCTGATGCGCGAGTTGGCCGAGACCTCGCAGCAAGCCAACCAACTCGTTGTTTTCGATCGCGGTTCCGCTGTCGTGATCGGCCAGCAGGAGGCGCCGAACTACTGGGGGATTTCGATCCGTGTCGGCTCCCACATTAGCCTGTTCGATACCGGTTCAGGCCACGTCCTGCTCGCCTTCCGTTCGCCGGAAGAGCGGCAGATGATGATCTCGGAGCATGTCCGCAGCACCGACAAGACCGCGCAGCCGGCCGAGTTCTTCGCCCGTCTCGACCAGATCCGCGACCGCGGCTACGAGATGATGGCTTCCATGCAGACCGCAGGCGTCTTCAACCTCTCCGCCCCGGTGCGCGGTTCCGACGGCAAGGCCATCGCGGCGCTGTCGATCCCCTACATCACCGTGGTCAACGCGCCGTCCGCGCCCGATATCACCCGGACCATCGAGTTGTTGCTGGCAACTTGCGAAAAGCTGTCGCACCTGGCTGGGTCGGCCGTCGGTTCATCGGCAGGAATTCTTATTTGAATGAAGAATTCCCCCGTGAGATGATCTGAGAAAACCAGCGGAGGAGCATCGTCATGATCATCGATACCCATTTGCATCTCATCGATCGCTCGGTGCTGCGCTATCCCTGGCTTGCCGGCGAGCCGGCACTGAACCGCGATTTCTCCTATGAAGAATACGCCACGGAGGCCCAGCGTGTCGGCGTCGGGTGCGTGCTGCATATGGAGGTGGATGTCGACCCGGCTGACATCGAGGCGGAAACCGCCCGTGTCGAGGGCCTGTCGCGGCAAGCGGGCAGCATGCTCGCCGGGGCGATTGCATCTTGCCGTCCCGAGGAGGCGGATTTCCCTGCCTATCTTGAACGCCAGCGGGCAAATCCCTTCGTCAAAGGCTTTCGCCGTGTCCTCCACGTCGTGCCGGACGATCTTTCGGAAGGGGCATTGTTCCGTGACAACATCAAGCGGCTTGGCAGCACCGGCCTGACGTTCGACCTCGTCGTGCTGCCGCATCAGATCCCCAGGGCGATGGCGCTCGCCGATCTGGCTCCCGATGTCCAGTTCGTGCTCGATCATTGCGGTGTCCCCGACATCAAGGGCAACGCGGAGCATCCCTGGCGTGAACACATGAGCGAGATCGCGCGGCGTCCGAACGTCATGGCCAAGGTCTCAGGGGTGGTCGCCTATGCGGACTCCGGCAGTTGGACGGTCGAGACACTGCGGCCTTACGTCGAACACACCATCAATTCATTCGGCTGGGACCGTGTCGTCTGGGGCAGCGATTGGCCGGTCTGCACACTTGGCGGCGGACTTTCGACTTGGGTGGCGGCGACACATGCGCTGCTTGCTGGCTGCAGCGTCTCGGAACGTGACAAGCTGTTGTCGGGAAATGCCCGCAAGCTGTGGCGGTTGAAGTAAGAATCCTGTTCAGGTCCCCTCAGGTGGCAGCCTGCGTACTGGCCCGGAACAGGTTGATGAGATCGGCGACGACCTGACCGGCCGGGTGGCCGGAGGTCAGGCCGGAATTGATGCGGTCGGACGCCGCCTGCTGGAACGCCATGTAGCCGTCACGACGCGGCCGCACCCAGGCGCCCTCCAGCGTCGCCCGCGTGTCCCGATAGAAATTACCGGTCGCTTCATTGACCGTCTGGTCTTCCCAGGCAGCCGCATGGCCCGGCTGGCCGCCGGCGGCTGCATAGATGCCGCGCTGGACATCGCCGCTGGCGATCCAGTAGGCGAAGTCGATCGCGGCGTCTTTCGCCTTGGAAAAGGCCGAGACCGCAATGCCTGTGCCGCCGAGCGCCGAGCCGATCGGGCCATTGGAACCAATGACCGGGATATCGGCAAAGGCCAGCCTGTTCGCGCGAAAACCCGACGCCGCATAAGAGACATAGCCATAGATCAGCGGCGCACAGACAATGCGGGAGCCGGCCTCGGCGATGCGCTCCGAGACGGCGATCGGATCCATGTCGAAGCAGGTGGGGTCGACCAGCGCCGCGATCTCTCGCATCGTCTCGAAGACTTCGCAGCCCGTCTCGACGTCGATAAGATCGCCCGACGGATCGGTCGCGCAGGGATGCCCGAGATTGCCGGCCAGCGTGTAGAATGTCATCAGGCAATGCGGTGGCCGCAGTGGCAGCAACACGCGGCCCTGCCGGGCGACAGCGAGCATCTCGCTCCACGTCGCCGCCGGCGCATCGAGCGCGTCCGGCCGCCAGGCCTGCACCTGCGCCGCCGCGTCGATCGGAAACGCCCATTGCCGGCCCTGCCAGGTGTAACTCGGATAGGATTGGCCGACGCTGCCCGAGGCAAGCGCGGCCCGCTCCGCCTCGCGGCCGGTGACGTCGAGCGGCTCAAGACAGCGCTCCGCGGTGATCTGGCCGACATGCGGATGATCGATGACGATCAAATCATAGGCGCGCGCCAGCTCCTCGACCGGATAGGATTCGAAATCCTGCAGCGAACGCTTGTCCCACTCGATCGCAACGCCGGTTTTCTGCTCCCACAGAGATGAACACGCGACCGTCGGATCATAGCCGCGCGGGTGGCTCCAGGTCATGCCCCTGAGTGTGGACTTAAGGAAGCGCGTGCTCACAGGCCGAACTCCTCGCGGATTTTCGCACTGTGATCGCCGATGCGCGGCGCCGCGCGGTCAACCTTGGCTCTGATTCCATCAACCCTGAGCGGTGAACTGGTGGTCAGGATCGAGACGTCGTCCTCACGCGTCACCGTCTGCAGCATGTCGAGCGACTGGAAACCTTCGCTTGCCAGCATCTCCGGCCAGTTCAACACCTTGGCGCACCAGATATCGGCCGGCTCCAGGATTTCAAGCCATTCGTCGATGGTCCTGGTGGCGATCCTCTGGGCGATGATTGCCTTGATATCGTCGCGCGCGGTGAACCAGGATGCCGGCTTGTCGCGATAGGGGGCCAACTCGCTGAGCGACAAGAGGTCGGCGAGCTTGGGGATAGGCGTCATGGCGATGGCGAGATATCCGTCCTTGGCCGGATAGACGCCATAAGGCGCGGAGAGATAGGCATGCGCGCTGCGGAAACTTGAGCGCCTGGGCAGGCGACGACCGTCATTGAGATGCGTGGTCAGCACCTCGAACTGGAAGTCGACCAGCGCTTCCAGAAGGCTGGTCTCGATATGGCTTCCCTGACCGGTGATGCCGCGCCGTACCAGTGCTGCCAGGATGCCTTGCGCGCAGGCCGCACCCGCCAGCATGTCGCCGATGGCGAGCCCGAACGGCACCGGCCCCTGGTCTTCGTCGCCATTCAACCACATCACGCCGGAGCGCGATTGCGCCAGAAGATCCTGGCCCGGGCGCTTCACCCACGGACCCTCCTCGCCATAGCCGCTGATCGAGGCATAGACCAGGCGCGGGTTGATCTGGCGGACGGCCTCGTAGTCGAGGCCAAGGCGTTCGATGACGCCGGGCCGGAAATTCTGGATCAGCACATCGGCCTTGGCCAGCAGCCCGCGCAATACCTTGAGGTCCGCCTCCTTCTTCAAATCGATGGCGAGGCTTTCCTTGGCCCGGTTGATGGCATGGAAGATCGTCGAATCGCCGCCGATCTCGGTGTCGCTGAGATAGAGCCGGCGCGACAGGTCGCCTCCGTCAGGACGCTCGACCTTGATGACGCGGGCGCCGAGATCGAGCAGCCTGAGCGAGCAGTACGGCCCGGACAGGAATTGGCTCATGTCGACGACGACGAGGCCGGCCAGCGGCAATTCGGCTGCTGCCGGCATCTCTATTTCTCCGTCTTGCCGACGAAATCGGCAGGGTGGCGGTACTTCACCGTCTGCAGATGCTCGCAATAGAGCACCAGCTCGCCTTCGCCCTTGAACACCTCGTAGCTGGCGCGGATCAGCCCCATCTCCTTATAGCGGGGCTTTTTGTCGAGGTTGGAACGGATCGAATAGATCGTGTCGCCGATGAAGACGGGCTTTATGAAGCGGAGCTTGTCATAGCCGTAGGAGAAGGCGTTGACGCAGTTGGTGGCGACCAGCCCCAGCCCAGCCGAGAAGATGAACGCGCCGGCGATCAGCCTCTTGCCGAAAATGCCTTCGCTCTCGGCGAACATCTGGTCCTGCACGTAGGGGTGGATGTCGAGCACCAGCGTGTTGAAGAGGTGGCTGTCGCCTTCCGCCATGGTGCGTCGCAACGAACGGATCTTCTGGCCGACCGGCCAGTCTTCGTAGAACCAGTTCTCGGCGTTCCACACCGGTAGCGCGGCATGATCTGCAGGCATATTCTTGGGGTACGTCGAGGCAACGCCGACGGTTGGCGCGAAATCGTTCATGGCTCAATCCACCGGTCTCGCGAGAGCGCCCAGGTGACCATTCGAGCACGCATCGAAGCGCCTGATTGCACGATGTCTCCTCCCCGCCAATCTTCTTTTGTAAATACTATTTTCACATATGGGGCTATGTTGCAAGCGAGGACAGGCGAAATTTTGGCCGGTTTTGCGCGTGGAAGCGCGGGTAGGGCAGGAGCAAATCATGCGCGGTGCATGAAATGGCCTGTCTGGTGTTTGTCGGCAGCTGAACCGGGAGACGCCTTATTTTCACGGCGCCGGCGGTGCTGTCTCCGCCGTCGAGATCAGCACGCCGATGTGCGTCAAGATCGTGGCTTGATCGCCAGTAAACTCGCCAGGCTCAAGCCTCCTGTATCGCCGAGAGCTTCCAGTTCGAGCCGTTCTGACGCGTGAACGTCCACAACTCGGTCGTCTCGGTGGGATGGCCCTCGTCGCCCTCGACGACCTTGCCGCTCGCCCGTTCGCGCATCACGTCGCGCGACTCATAACGCAATGCGGCGGTGGCGTAGTCGCGGTCATCCTCGCGCCAGCTTTCCGCGATGTCGGCCTGCAGCAGGGTGACATCTGACACCTCGTTTCTGAGACCTTTCTGGGCATTGTCGGCCAGTTCTTCCGACAGATAGGACACCATCTCGGGCGTCACCGACCGGCGCAATGCGGCATGGTCCTCGCGGCCGAATGCTTCCTGGACCTCGGTCAACAACTGCTGGAAGGCATCGAGGTCGGTCTGGGCCAGCGTGATCTCCTCGGACCGGGTGGCCTGATAGCCTCCGCCCGAACCGCCGCCAAAGCCGGGAATGGTGAAGGAGCCCGCGGTTCCCGTCTCCTGCTGTGCCGTTGCGCGGTTCTCAAACCGCGAAGCCTGGGCATTGTCCATGCCGGCGAGCGCGGGCGCGGGGCCACGCGCGGACTGCGACCGGAAGAACCTGATGGCCAGCATGATCGCGCCACCGATGAGCAGGGCCTGGAGCAGGAATCCGAACATGCCGGCGAGGCCGCCGAAACCCTGGCCCACGAGCAGTCCGATCAGGCCGCCGAGCAGCAGGCCGCGCATCATCGTTCCGCCGAAGCCGCTCATGAAGCCGGGCCTCTGCGGGCCGGCCTGCGGCTGCCGGGCTGCATTGTTCACGCCGGTATTGGGTGTCATCGAACGCTCGACCGGCGCGGTCGGCGCCGGCGCGGTCCTGGTCGGCGGTGCCGATTGGAAGGTGCGCGCGCCACGACTGCCGAAGCTGCCGCCGCGCCGCGCCTCGGCATGATCGATCGCGACCATGGAGAAGGCGAGGAACAGGCCGGCAAAGAGGGTAGCGAATCGGCTTGTGCGGGAAATCATCTGATAGAACCTTATCGATGTCGTTTCGGAAAATTTCAGCGAGGCGCTGGCCCGGGTCGCGGGCGTCATAAGGGTCAGTCGAACAGCTCTTCGAAGAATGATTTCTTTCGCTTCGGATAGCGTTGGCCATGCGAGCGTGAGTAATCGTCATCACGCTCCCGGCCATGGTGCGGCTGGGAGAACGCTGCCGGCTGTGGCTGCGGCGCGGGCGACGCATCCCTGCCGGAACGTTCGATGATCTTGTCGAGTTCGCCACGATCAAGCCAGACGCCGCGGCACTGCGGACAATAGTCGATCTCGATCCCCTGGCGTTCGCTCATCACGAGGGCGACGCGGCAGGAGGGGCAAGCCATGCCAAGGAGAGATGATGTCATCAGGGGCTCCTAACCAGAAAGGAATGAGCCCGCTCGACCGAAAGGAATGGAAACGGGCCCGTTGAAGCGGTCCGACATCACGGTCGCCAGAAGCGACAGTCAGAGGGGCCCGGCCCGCATTCGGGATTTAGGAATGCGGGGCGGCGCCTTCAAGGGGCAATATTGCCGGTGAGAATGATTGCTGCTCAAACCGTGACGACGATCTTGCCGAACTGTTCGTTCGATTCGAGATAGCGATGCGCCTCGACGATTTGGTCGAATGGAAACGTTCTGTCGATGATCGGCCTCAGCGTGCCGTCCTCGATCCCTCCCAGGATGAACGCCTTGGCAGCCTCCAACTTCTCCGGATTGCCGGTGATCTCGTGGACGAGATAGCCGCGCAACGTCAGCGTCTTGCCCAGTACCGCGGGCAACGGAAACGGTGTCGGGTCGCTGCTGAGGCCGCCATATTCGATCAGAATGCCGCCCTTCGACATGGCCGCCGTCAGCGGTTCGAAGATCGGGCCGCCGACTGCATCGAGCACGACGCGCACGCCATCCTGCCCAGCGATCCCACTCAGCCGCATGGCAAGATCTTCGTCGGCGAGGACCACGACTTCAGCCGCTCCGGCGACAAGCAGGGCCTGTCTCTTTGCGGATGTCCGCGTCACCGCGATCGCTGTCGCGCCAACCCTGTTGGCGATCTGGATCGCGGCAAGTCCGACGCTGCTCGAGGCCGCGGTGATGACAACGGCATCTCTACTGTTCAACCTGGCGATATCGATCAGGGCGCCGTAGGCAGTGAGGTACTGCATCCAAACCGCCGCCGCGGTTTGCCAGTCGAGGGACGGCGGATGTTTGACGATGAGCCCGGCGGGGAAAATGACAAGCTCACCGTAGGCCGGCCAGCGGACCATCGATTGCGGCGGGACGACACTGACCGCGTCACCGGGCGCCAGCCCTGTCACGCCTTCGCCAATTGCCTCGATGACGCCTGCCGCTTCCAGCCCGAGCCCGGAGGGGAGGGAGGGTGTCTCGATATAGCTGCCCGCGCGCAGCAGCGCCTCGGCGCGGTTGAGGCCGAATGCCCTGACGCGGATCTGAACCTCGCCCTGGCCCGGTGGGGGCAGGTCGACCTTCTCGATGCGCAGGGCCTCGGGACCACCATGCTGGTGAAAGCGGACTACACGGGTCATTCGGCCAACTCCAAATTATCTGAACCAAATGAACTATGATGCGAAGCCTGTTGGCGATAAATGGCTATTCAGATTGTACAGTAGAAACCAGGAGTTTCGAATATGGATAGGCTTGAAAGCATGGCCGTGTTCGTCAGGGCGGTTGATCTCGGCTCGTTCGCAGCGGCCGCCTCAGCGCTCGATCTATCTGGTCCGATGGTCGGCAAGCACGTCCGGTTTCTTGAGGACAGACTTGGCGTGCGTCTTATCAACCGGACCACGCGCCGCCAGAGCCTGACCGATTTCGGCCGCGCCTACTATGAGCGGTGCCGCCTGGTGCTGGCCGAGGCCGAGGCCGCCGATGCACTCGCCGCCGACCAGCTCTCGCAACCGCGCGGAAAATTGCGCGTCACCATGCCTGCGCATTTCGGCCGCCACTGCGTGACTCCCGTATTGCTGCAACTGGCGCGGCGGTATCCGATGCTGGAGCTCGACCTCTCGCTCAGCGACCGCTTTGCCGATCTTGTCGAGGATGGCTACGACCTCGCCATCCGGACCGGTGAGCTGGACGACAAGGCCGGCGTGATCGCGCGCCGTGTTGCACGCCAGGACATGGTCGTCTGTGCCGCGCCTTCCTATCTCGAAATTCATGGCGAACCACGGCGGATCGAAGATCTCGCCGATCATCAGGCGATTGTCTATCGCCGGCTCGGTATGATCATTCAGCCCTGGCTGTTCGCGCGCGAAGGACAAGCCGCGCTCGAGTTCATCCCAAACGGCCGGCTGCGGCTCGACGATCTCGATGCCATCGCCGATGCCGCTGTCGGCGGCATGGGGCTGGCGTGGTTGCCTTACTGGCTGGCTCGCCAGCGCATCCAGGTCGGCGCGCTGGTCGAGCTGTTGCCGGACCAGCCACGCTATCCCTACGACTGTCATGCACTCTGGCTGCAGACGCCGCATCTGCCGCTCAAGGTCCGGCTGGCCGTCGACGCATTGGCGGCCGCCTTGCCGAAAATGATGGCGTGATCGCCAGTAGACGACCAGCGCTCTTTGAGGCGTCGCGTTCCGGTGCCATATGAAGATGGCTGACGAATTGCGCGCATCGCAGGAGAGACGGTTCATGACCAAGGGTTCGGATCTGTTCGTGGCGGCCCTCGAGAATGAAGGGGTCGATCGGATCTTCGGCATTCCGGGCGAAGAAAATCTCGACATCGTCGAATCCATCCGCCGCTCGTCGATCCAGCTGATCCTGACCCGCCACGAGCAGGCGGCCGGCTTCATGGCCGCCACCTATGGCAGGCTCACCGGCAAGGCAGGAGTGTGCATCACCACGCTCGGCCCCGGCGCGCTCAATCTGACGACCGGCTCGGCCTACGCGCTGCTCGGTGCGATGCCTATGATCATGATCACCGGCCAGAAGGGCATCCTGTCGTCCAGGCAGGCGCGCTTCCAGATCGTCGACATCGTTGCGGCGATGAAGCCACTGACCAAGCTGTCGCGCCAGATCGTCTCGCCGAAGATGATCCCGTCGCTGGTGCGCGAAGCCTTCCGCGTCGCACAGGAAGAGCGCCCCGGCCCCGTGCACCTGGAACTGCCGGAAGACATCGCGGCGGCGGAGTGCGAACCGATCGCGTTGGTGCCGACGCATCCGGTCGAGTTGCCCCTGGCCAGCGCTGGCGCGCTCGATCGCGCCGCCCGCATGATCCTCGAGGCCAAGCGCCCGCTGCTGATGTTCGGCGCCGCGGCGTCACGGCCGCGCGTGACCCCCGACGTCGCCCAGTTCGTGCTGCGCACGCAGATTCCCTATTTCACCACGCAGATGGGCAAGGGCACCGTGCCCGGCGGCACCGAGCTTTACATGGGAACGGCGGCGCTTTCGGAGCGCGACTATGTCCACGAGGCCATCGAACAGGCCGATCTGATCATCACCATTGGCCACGACACGGTCGAGAAGCCGCCGTTCATCATGGGCGCGAAGGGACCGAAGGTTATTCATGTCGGCTACCAGTCGGCTGATGTCGAGCAGGTCTATTTCCCGCAAGCCGAGATTGTCGGCGACCTCGGCCCGTCGCTGGCGCTGCTGGCCGACCGCATCGAAGGCAAGATCCCCAACGCGCAGGCGCTGCTGCCGCTGCGCGAAGGCATTTTGAGCCGCATCGCCGCGCGCGCCACCGAAGACCGCTTCACGCCGCAGCGCATCGTGCACGACGTGCGCGCCGTGATGCCGGCCGACGGCATCCTCGCGCTGGACAACGGCATGTACAAGATCTGGTTCGCGCGCAACTACCGCACGCGCATGGCAAACACGCTGTTGCTCGACAACGCGCTGGCCACCATGGGCGCCGGGTTGCCGTCGGCGATGATGGCGGCGCTGCTCTATCCCCAGCGCCGTGTCATGGCCATCTGCGGCGATGGCGGCTTCATGATGAACAGCCAGGAACTGGAGACGGCTGTCAGGCTCAAGCTGAACCTCGTCGTCCTGCTGCTGGAAGACCATGCCTATGGCATGATCCGCTGGAAGCAGGCGATCGACGAATTCCCGGATTTCGGCATGACCTTCGGCAATCCCGACTTCGTCAGATACGCCGAGGCCTATGGCGCCAAGGGGACCAGGGTCGGCGCGATCGCCGAGTTGCGGCCGGCGCTTGAACAGGCCTTCACCGGCGGCGGCGTGCATCTCGTCGTCGTGCCCATCGACTATTCCGAAAACACCAGGGTGCTTGTCGACGAATTGCGCGAACGGCTGCCGGCGCCGCAGGCGACCTGACGGTTGCCGATATGACGGCTGCGCGGCGTGGAAGTCCAGATCGCCGCGCAGCCGGAAATCCCTACAGCTTGCAGTAAGGCGTCACCGGCGCGATCGTCGCGAAATCCTTGACGATCTCATAGCCGATGTCGTCCGCCGCCTTGCCGACATAGGAATGGCAGAGCGTGTGATTGTCGCTGGCATCGACTCGGATCTTGCCTTGCGGCGCGTCGAACTCGATCGTCGGCAGCGCCTTGAGCACATCGTCGTCCTTCAGACCACGTCGAGCGGCGCGATCAGCGGCTGTCGAAGCTACGATACTGCTTGAACTGGGTGACGGCGTCGTTGTCGACCACCATCGACCAGACGACATCGGCTTCAGCGACTTGATCTTCTGGAAGGCCGGGCCGAAATCTCATCTGGCGCCGGGCAGCCATTCCGTTTCGATCAGCGGAATTTGCGGAGCCGCATCGCGCGGCAGGGTCCCCTTGATCCGCGGATCGTCGGTGATTTCGAAACCAACCGCATAGGGTTCAAACCCGCAAGCCCTGTAGAAGCCGATGACGCTGTGATGATCGAAGCTGCTGGTGTGCAGCCAGATGCGGCTGGGCTCTAGGCGCCATGCCTGATCGAGCGCGCCCGCCATCAGCCGTCTGCCGAAGCCGCGGCCGGTCAAAGAGGGGAACAGGCCGAAATAGGTGATCTCGATCTCGTTGCTGTCGGCGACCGAGAATTCGACCATGCCGACATGGCCGCCGTTTTCGTCCTGGCCGTAATAGAGATGCTGGCGTGGGTCGGCGAAATGCGCCGCGATGTCGGCGTCCGACATTTCGGCGGCGCGATCCCAGAGCCAGGGAGCGCCGATCTCGAGGAAGACTGCGCGATAGATGGCGGGGTCGGGCTTGGTGACGCGGGTCATCGCAAGCGGATGCGAAAGACCCTGCACCGGGGCACGCGCCTCCATCCACGTCACCGCATTGACGATCTTGCCGGCCGGCACGCGCCGGTAGCCGGGCGCGAGGTCGGTGATTTCAGCCGGCAATGTGCCTTCGGTGACCTGCATCTGTCCTCGATCTTCCGCCGCGCAGCCTTGCCGGCGCTTCAAGCTGATGCCAACTCTGCTGCCGCCTGCCAAGAGGCTCCAGCGGTGGGCCATGATTTTGGCCGCCTGCCTTCTTGCCTTTCCGGGAAATGGCATATGAGATATGATACATCATTTCTGGGAAGGCGGAATATCATGCCTGAGCGAATTGCGGATGAGGCCATCTTGCGGGCGGTCGACGATGGCTTCGACTGCCAGCTCGCTTTCCTGGCCGATCTCGTGCGCTTTCCCTCCCAACGCGGTGAGGAACATGCCGCGCAATCCTTCATGGCGGCTGCCTATGAAGCCAATGGCTATGCGGTCGACATGTGGCGTGTCGATGTCGATGCGATTCGCGACCTGCCTGGCTTCTCACCCGTCGCGGTGTCCTACGATGACGCCTTCAACGTCGTTGCCACCCATACGCCGAAAAATGCCACCGGTCGCTCGCTGATCCTCAACGGCCATATCGATGTGGTGCCGACGGGACCGCTCGACCGCTGGCTGCGCGACCCCTACGATCCGGCGATCGAGGATGGCTGGATGCATGGCCGTGGCGCCGGCGACATGAAGGCCGGCCTGTCGGCATGTCTCTATGCCCTGGCCGCCTTGCGCGGCCTTGGCTACCAGCCGGCGGCGAAAGTGTTCCTGCAGTCGGTGGTCGAGGAGGAGTGCACCGGCAACGGCGCGCTCGCTTGCCTGCAGCGCGGCTACCGCGCCGACGCCGCCTTCATTCCTGAGCCGCTGGAGCCAAGGCTGATGCGAGCGCAGGTCGGGCCGATCTGGTTCAGGGTCGAGGTCGACGGCGATCCGCAGCACGCGTCGGGCGCTTTCTCGGCCGGCGCCAACGCCATCGAAAAGGCCTTCCTCATCATCCAGGCGCTGAAGCAGCTCGAAATCGTCTGGAACGCGAGAAAAGTCGATGACAAGCATTTCTGCGATCATCCGCATCCCATCCGCTTCAACCTCGGCAAGATCGAGGGCGGCGAGTGGACATCGAGCGTTCCGGCGCGCTGCGTCTTCGAAATGCGTGTCGCGACCTATCCCGGCCAGAAGCTGGAGGATGCGAGGGCCGAACTCGAGGCCTGCATCGCCGACGCGGCGCGCGCCGATCCGTTCCTCGCCAATCGCCCGCCCAGGATGACCTATAACGGCTTCATGGCCGAGGGCTATGTGCTGGAAGGCGCCGACGAGATGGAAGCCGTGCTGCGGCGCAGCCATACCGCCGTGTGGGGCGAGCCGCTGACGGAGCATGTCACCTCGGCCACCACCGATGCGCGCTTCTTCGGCCTTTATGCCGACATGCCGGCGATCGTCTACGGCCCCATCTGCCGCATGCCGCATGGCTATGACGAGGCCGTCGATCTCGACTCCGTGCGCAAGGTCACCCAGACCATCGCGCTCTTCATCGCCGACTGGTGCGGTCTCGAACCCCTTGATGCCGAGGTCAGGTCATGAACGCGGCCGTGTCGGATGCCTTCGGCGAAACGCTCGCCGAGGATGCGCCTGACGTTTCGATCGCCGAGGTGCTTGTCATATTGGGCCGGCACTACGGGCTCACCGGCAGTGCGCGCCCGCTGCCGGGCGAGCGCGACCATAATTTCCATATACAGACAGAAAGCGAGGGCGAGTTCGTCCTGAAGGTCTCGCATCCGGCGGAAGAGGCCGGCTTCACCGATTTCCAGAACAAGGCGCTCGATCATATCATGACGGTCGACCCGGCCTTGCCCGTTCCCTCGGTGCGCAAGAGCCTCGAAGGCGAAGCGCAGTTTATGGTCAGCGTCGGCGGATCGGCGCCGCGCGTCGTCCGGCTGGTTACCTATCTGCCCGGCCAGTTGCTTTCGCGCTCGCCCACGTCAGCGGCGCAGGATCGCAATCTCGGCATCTTCCTGGCCAGGCTTGGCCGGGCACTGCGCGGCTTCTTCCATCCGGCCGCCGGCAGCGACCTTTTGTGGGACATCCGCAAGGTCGCCAAGACACGGCCGATGCTGGCGTACATCGCCGATGCCCGCCACCGCGCCATGGTCGAGCGCGTCATCGACGCTTTCGAGCAGCACGCGGCGCCGGTCATCCCCGGGCTGCGCGCGCAGATCGTCCACAACGACATGAACTCCTACAATGTAGTGATGGATGCCTCGCGGCCGGAAATGGTCAGCGGCATTCTCGATTTCGGCGACATGATCCACTCGCCGCTGATCTGCGATCTCGCCATCGGTGCCGTCTATCGCTGGCCGGCTGAAGGTCATCCGCTGGCGCCTGCGGCACGCTTCGTCGCCGGCTATCAGTCCGTGCAGCCGCTCGAGATTGAAGAGCTTGGCATCCTCTTCCACCTCATTCGTGCCCGCCTCGCACTCATCGCCAATATAGCCAGCTGGCAGGCCGAGCGGTTTCCGGCCAAACGTGATTATGTCCTGCGCCTCATCACCGAAGTCTGGGCCTCGCTCGAACGGCTGGACGGTCTCTCGTCCGCTGAAGCCCGCCGCTATTTTCTCGACCATTCCAAGCCGGAGCAGATGCCCGTGTCCCAGCCCTCGCCCGCAAGTGCTTCTGCCGATGCCGAGCGTGCGCTGCTTGAACGCCGCGCCAGGTTGCTCGGACCGACCTATCGCGCCTTCTACCGCAATCCGATTCATCTGGTGCGTGGCAGCGGTGTCTGGCTCTACGATGCGCAGGGCCGAAAATTCCTTGATGCCTACAACAACGTCGCCTCGGTCGGACACTGCCATCCGCGCGTCGTCGAGGCATTGTCGGGGCAGGCAGCCACGCTCAACACGCACACGCGTTATCTCAGCGAGATCATCCTCGACTACGCGGAAAAGCTTCTCGGCACGCTTCCGTCCCATCTCGGCCACGCTATGTTCACCTGCACCGGCAGCGAGGCCAACGACCTCGCCATCCGTATCGCCCAGCATTCGAGCGGCGGCACCGGCGTGATCATCACCGACTTCGCCTATCACGGCGCCACCATCGCCACCGCGCAGCTGTCGCCGGCGGCGGTCGGCGCCAAGGGCGTACCCGCGCATCATCGAGCCGTGGCAGCGCCGGACACGTTCCGGGACGGCGGCCGCGCCGCGCGTGATTTCGCCAGGAATGTCGCCGCCGCCATTGACGACATGCGCGCGCAAAACATCCGCCCGGCGGCGCTGCTGCTCGATTCGGCCTTTTCCAGCGATGGCATTTTCTTCCCCGATGGTTCTGTCATCCGCGAGGCGGCCGATCACGTCAGGAAAGCCGGCGGCATCGTCATTGCCGACGAGGTCCAGTCCGGTTTCGGCCGGCTTGGCCAGGGCATGTGGGGCTTCGCCAATTACGGCCTTGAGCCTGATATCGTCACGTTGGGCAAGCCGATCGGCGACGGGCATCCAATGGGTGCGGTGATCGTGCGGCCGCAGCTGGTGAGCTCGTTCGGTTCGAACACCGGCTACTTCAACACCTTCGGCGGCAATCCGGTCGCGGCCGCCATCGGCATCGCCGTGCTCGAGGTGATCGAGGGCGAGGGGCTGATCGAGAACGCGCGAAACGTGGGCGCCTATACAGGAGCATTGCTTCGCGCCTTGCAGAGCCGGCACGGCATGATCGCCGATGTCAGGCACAATGGCCTCTATTTCGGCGTCGAGCTGACGGCCGAGGATGGGGCCACTGCCGCTGCCAAGACCTCTTCCGTCGTCGAAGCCATGCGCGAGGACGGCGTGCTGATTTCGTCCTGTGGCCCACGCGGCAATGTGCTGAAGATCAGGCCGCCGCTGCCCTTTTCCAGGGACAATGCCGAGCAACTGGCCGAGACGCTCGACCGCGCGCTGTCGAAATGGTGAGCCGAGCGGTCCGCGCATGCTGAAGCTCGAGCATCAAACCCTCAATGACCGCGCCTATGGCGCGCTCAAGCAGGAATTGATTTCGGGTGGTTTCAGCCCGGGCCAGACACTGGTCATCCGCAAGCTCGCCGAAACCTTTGGCATTTCGACCACACCGATCCGCGAGGCGCTGCAAAGGCTGGTCGCCGAGCGGCTTCTGGAAATGCAGAACAACCGCTCGATCATCGTGCCGTTGCTCTCCGCGCCCGCTTTCGCGGAACTGACGCGCATCCGCATCGCCGTCGAAGGGCTGGCGAGCGAGATGGCTACGTCACGGATGACCGAAAGCGGGCTGGCCGACATACAAGCCGCGCTCGCCGGCATGCAGCGGGCCGTCGAGGCGCAGGACGCCACGACCTATCTTTCCCTGAACGAGGCCTTCCATTTCGCTATCTATGAGCATGCCGGCGCGCCCATCCTCTTGAACATGATCCGCGATCTCTGGGGTCGGGTCGGGCCCTATCTCAAGCTCCTGATGCGGGCCGATCGCTACATCCCGCAGTCCAATGACGCACACCACAGGATCGTCGTCGCGCTGGAACAGCGCAACGGTCCAGCCGTTCGGGCTTCCCTCGAGCAGGACATTGTCGCGGCAGCCGCTATCCTCTCCGAAAACCTTTGCACGACGGACTGATCGCACGGCAGGCTCGGTCGGCCTATGGCGTCTCGTCTATCCGGTCGCGCAGCATGCTCCAGCCAAGCAGCATGTTGGGTGCGTGCCGCAGCAGGGCATGGAACGGGATCGGCGCCGGCGGTGCAAAGGGCAGCGGCAAATCACGCGCGTCGGTTCCAGCGGCCCAGTCGGCCAGCACCTTGCCCATCGCCGTGGTCATGGCGATGCCGCGTCCATTGCAGGCGCGGCCGGCAATCAGCCCCGGGTCGAGATCCAGGAGGTGCGGCAGGAAATCCGGTTCGACCGCCGCGATTCCCGACCAGCTGTAGGCAAGCGGCGGCAAATCGGGCAGGTCGAGGTGGCTGGCAAGCCGCCGCAAGATTGTTTGCGGCACGCGCGTATCGGCGCCAGTGCCAAGAATATGCATGCCGCCGCTGATCAGCCGGTTATCGGCGTCGAAGCGAAAGGTGAAGAGATTGCGCCTGGTATCGCCGACGCCTTGCCCCCCGGGAAGCAGTCGCGTGCGGATTTCGAGCGGTAGCGGCGCGGTCGCGATCTGGAAAACCTTCAGCGGAATATAGGTTCGCCGCAGCAACGGGCTGAGCGACCCGCCATAGGCGTTGGTGGCGATCAAGACCTTGGCCGCGCGCACCAAGCCCAACCCTGTTTTAAGCACCCAGCCATCGGCCCCGCGATCGATCGAGGTGACCGGCGTGTGTTCGAAAATCTTCGCGCCAGTCTTCTCCGCCGCATCGGCCAGTCCGCGCGCATAGGCGACCGGATTGAGCACGCCGCCGGAACGATCCATCCAACCACCGACATAGCCGCGCACGCCGGTCAGCGCTTCGACCTCCTGCCGATCGAGGGTGACGGCAGGCCGGCCGCGCCGCGCCCATTGGTCCGCACGTGATTTGGCCTTCTCGAGGGCGGCGGGCGAGTGCGCCGGCTGGATCCATCCGTTCTGCACGGCGTCGCAGTCGATGCCGTGCCGCCGGATCAGACCGAAAACGAGGTCGGCACTGCCGGCGGCGAAATTGATGAGGCGTTCACCACCGCGCTCGGGGCCGAGATGCGCAAGGATGTTGTCCGGATCCATCCTGGCGAAGTTCGGCACGACGAAACCGGCGTTCCTGCCGGTCGCGCCCCAGGCGATGATCTCGGCTTCGAGCACAGCGACCGAGATGCCTTTTTCAGCGGCGTGCAGCGCGGTCGACAAACCGGAAAATCCACCGCCGACGATGGCCAGATCGACATCGAGCCTGCCTTGCAGCTTCGGCCGTTCCCGGCGATCGCGGTTGATGGCATGCCAGAGCGAAGTGCCATTCGCACCCTGCCGGACCGGAGCACTCATGAACCGGAACTGCTTTTGTCCGTAGCGATCCGCTTACGCTTGCCAAAGCGCGGCCGCTTCGGCCTGTCGCCGAACAACCCGTTCGGCCGGATCAGCAGGATCACACAAAGCATGACGCCGATGGCGACGATCTGCAGCGAGGCGGCGCGTGCCTGCTGCCCGGGCGGGAAGAACACGCTGGTCAGCGTGCCCGATCCGGCCCATATTCCCCAGACCAGGACACTGCCGATTACCGCGCCGAGATTGCTGCCCGAGCCCCCCACGATCAGCATCACCCAGACCTGAAAGGTGAGGATCGGCAGGTAATTGTCCGGCGCCATGAAGCCGGTGAAGTGCGCCTGCAGCGCGCCGGCCAGCGCCATGATGGCGCCACCGGCGGCAAACGCCTGGACGCGGTAGAAGCGCGCGCTCTTGCCGAGTGAAATCGCCGCCCGCTCATCCTCCCGCAGCGCCTTCAGCACGCGACCCCACGGGCTTCGCGACAGATGCTCCAAAGCGAGATAGGCAATCAGCGTCACGGCACAAACGACAGCAAGGTTCGACAGGTTGAACAGCAGCGGCGTTTCGGCCAGGCCGCCGAAGGGACGCGGGATGAAGCCAATGCCGAACGGTCCGCCGGTCAGCTTCTGCGCGTTGAGCGCGACCAGCTGTACGACGACGGCCACGCCGAAGGTGGTGATCGCCAGATAGTCGGATCTAAGACGCAGCGTCGCCATGCCGGTAAGCGCGGCGGCAATGCCGCCGACGATCATGGCGCCCGCCCAGCCGGCGAGGATGGGCAGGCCGAAGCCGCCGAGGCGCGCGGGATCGTCCGGTGTCGTCAGCAGTGCCGAGGTGTAGGCGCCTATGGCGACAAAACCGGCGAGGCCGACATTGAACAGGCCGGTCAGGCCCCATTGCAGGTTGAGCCCCAGCGTGACCAGCGAGAAGATCAGCGCCGTGGTCAGGAAGAAGGCGCCGTAGCCGATGAGATCGATCATCTTTCCCGAACTCCGAAAAGGCCGATCGGCCGCACGAACAGCACCGCCATCAGGATGATGAAGGAAACGGCGGCGCGCCATTCGGCGCCGATCAGTTGCACCGCGCCGGCTTCGGCGAGCCCGATGATCAGGCCGCCGAGCACCGCGCCTGGGATGCTGCCGATGCCGCCGAGGATAGCGGCGGCGAACATGGGCAGCAGCATGTCGAAGCCCATGAACGGGCGGATCTGCACCAGAATGCCGATCATCACGCCAGCCACGCAGGCGAGCGCGCCGCCGATGATCCAGGTGACGCGCACCACCTTGGCGACGTCGATGCCGACGATGCGGGCCAGTGCCGCGTTCTGGCTCAAGGCCTGCATCGAGCGGCCGGTCTGCGTACGCGTCATCAACAGATGCACGCCGAGCACGAGCACGGCGGTCAGCAGCAACAGGGCGATCTGGTCGGGCGTGATGCGGATGCCGAAGCCGACCGGCATGGCGATCTGGATCGCCCGGCTGAAATAGGTCGGCCGTGAGGTGAAGGTGAATTCGAGCAGGCTGCGCAGCGCCATCGAGGCGCCGAAACTCGCCATCACAACGATGATTGCCTGGCCTTGCGCGCGCAGCCGCGAGAACAACACCTTGTCGAGCAGCAGCGCCAGCAAAGCGGTGAACGCCATACCGACGACCAGTGCAACAAGGAGCGGCCAGCCGAAGGACAGCGGCCCGATCGGCGCCACCTTGCCGAATGTCGCGCCGATGGCGCTGACCACGGCCAGCGTCGCATAACTGCCCCAGGCCATAAAGTCGCCATGCGCGAAGTTCGAGAAGCGCAGGATCGAATAGGTGAGCGTGACGCCGATGGCGCCGAGGCCGATCATCGAGCCGGTCAGCAATCCGTCGACGATGAATTGCAGGCTCATGCCGCGCCTCCCTTGCCGGCTTGAGAGGGGCGCTGGCCAAGATAGAGCTCGGCCACGACAGGATCATTCCACAATTCGGAGGCGACGCCTTCGTGCCGGTCCTTGCCCTCGACCAGCACATAGGCGCGGTCGCCGATGGCAAGCGCTGCCTTGGCGTTTTGCTCGACCAAAAGAATTGTAACGCCGGATTTGCGGATGCCGGCCAGCATCTCGAATACCATCGCGACGAATTTCGGCGACAGGCCGGCCGACGGCTCGTCCAGCACCAGCACCTTGGGATGAATGATCAGCGCCCGCGCCACGGCAAGCATCTGCCGCTGTCCCCCGGACAGATTGCCGGCGGCGGTGCGCCGCTGGCGGACGAGGTCGGGGAAGGCGGCGTACATTTCCTCGATACGGACAGGGATTTCGCGCCGCTCGAGAATGCCGCAGGCGACCCTGAGGTTGTCCTCCACCGACATCAGCGGAAAGATGTTCTCGGTCTGCGGCACGAAGGCGAGGCCAAGTCGCACCATGGTGTGGGCGGGCGCGGCGGTGATGTCCCTGCCATCCAGCAGCACCGTGCCGCCGGTGATCGGGACAAGGCCGGCGATCGCCTTGATGAAGCTCGACTTGCCGGCGCCATTGGGGCCGAGCACGACGACGATCTCGCCTCTGCCGACGGTGATCGAGGCGCCGCGCACGATCGGTACGCCGGGTTCATAACCGGCTTCGAGATCACGGACATCGAGGACGGTCTCGCTCATGCGGCACCTCCGAGATAGGCCTCGATGACGCGCGGGTCTCGGGCGACTTCTTCCGCGGTGCCTTCGCTCAGCAACTGGCCGCTCGCCATGACCAGGACGCGATGGCAGAGGCGCGTCACCATGTCGATATTGTGCTCGATCAGCAGGAAGGTGATGCCGCGCGCGTTGATGTCGCGGATGCGGTCGATGATGACTTCGAGCAGCGTCGCGTTGACGCCGGCCGCGGGTTCGTCGAGCAGGATGATCGCCGGATCGGCCATCATCACCCGGGCGAGTTCGAGCAGCTTGCGCTGGCCACCGGAAAGCACGCGCGCCGGCTCATGCGCGAGATGGCTGAGGGTGACGAGTTCCAGCAGTTCGAGCGCCTTTGTCCGGGCAGCTCTTTCCTGCGCCGCCACCCGCCAGGGCGTGATGAAGTTGGCGAGCAGCCTTTCGCCGGCCTGGCCCTGTGCCGCCAGCATGATGTTTTCGATCAGCGTCAGATTGGGCAGCGGGCGGGGGATCTGGAAGGTGCGGCCAAGACCACGGCCGATGCGCAGGTGAGCGGCTTCGCCCGAGACGCGCGTGCCGTCGAGAAGGATATCGCCGCTGGTGGGCAGGATGCTGCCGGCAAGCAGGTCGAACATCGTCGTCTTGCCGGCGCCGTTGGGTCCGATCAGGCCAAGGATTTCGCCCGCTTTGACATCAAATGAGACATCATTGACGGCGACAAGGCCGCCGAACCGCCTGACGACGTGGCTTGCCGTCAGAACCGGCGGACGGGTCTCCTTCCCCTGCCTTTCCGCTGCCTCGCTCATCAAACCCTCTGGCGAAGACGGTCGTCGCCGTCTCCTGATTATGATTTGTGATCACACTTGTTTTGATCACGCTATTCGGCTTTAATTTCATCCGCAAGCCGAAAACCCGCCGAGAACGGAATTCCATGCAAAGGGCTGCCATCGAAAAAAACAACGAGGCGATCGCGGCCCAACTTGCGCCTGTCGGTCGCGAAACGGTGCAGGATCGCGTCTATTCCGAGCTGCGTCGGGCCTTGATCGGCGGTCTGTTCGAGCCGAGCCAGGTGCTGACGATCCGCGGTCTGGCCGATGCGCTGGTCACCTCGACCATGCCGGTGCGTGAGGCGCTTGGTCGGCTGATCACGGAAAAGGCGCTGGAGGCGCTGCCCAACCGTTCAGTGCGGGTACCGCCAATCACGCTGGAACGTCTCGATGATCTTTTGCGGGCCCGCATCCTGATCGAGGGCGAGGCGATCGCGCTGGCCGCCGCTCGCATGGGGCCGCGCCAGATAGCCACCATCGAAACCATTCTCGGCGAATGGGACGAGATGCGGGCGCTGAAACACAAGAAGGATGTCGACCGCGAAGTGACGCTCAACCAGAGCTTTCACTTCGAGATCTACCGCTCCTGCGGCTCGGCCGTGCTGATCCCGATGATCGAGAGCCTGTGGCTGCAATCAGGTCCTTGCATCCGCGTCGCCATCTACGCCTTCTCGGAAGCCGGCGAGGTCGACACCGCCCAGTATCACCGCCGCATCGTTGAGGCGCTGGCCACGCAGGACGCACGCGCGGCGCGCGAAGCGCTTGCCGCCGACATCAGCCGGCCCTTCACCTTCCTACGCAGCAAACTGCAATCCGCCGCCGCGAAAGGCCAGATATGACCTCCATCAGGATCAGCGAGCCGCGCTCGAAGCTTTCCGTCACGGCGCTGCTGTTGCCGGGGAAGGCGCCGGAAAACGCTGCCTTTCTCACGGCCTATCTCGCCACGCCACGTGTCGTCCCCGCCATTCACGCCATGTGGACGGGACCTGAGATTTCCTGCCCGGTTCCCGCCGCCGATCTCGAGGGGCGGGCCTATGCCCAACCGCTGCCGGCCGAGAACGCGACGCTGACGCCGCAGCCGGGCGACATCGTGTTGTCCTACGTTCCGCCGCGCATGTGGGGCGGCAATCCCAATGCCATCTTCGACATCGGCCTGTTCTACGGGCAGGGCGCGCGTCTGCTGTTCCCGATCGGCTGGCTGGCCGGAAGCGTGGTGGCGCAGGTATCTTCTGGGGAGCGCGATCAGTTCGCCGCCGCCTGTGGGATAATCCGGCGCAACGGCGCCTGCGATATCACCTTCAGCCTGGTGGAGACCTCAAATGGCTGACGACAGTTTCGAGCTCTTCGATCTCCGCGTCGAGGCGGTTATCCCGCAGGGCAAGCCGATCTATTGCGGCGCCAAGGCCGGCGACTATTTCGAACTCAAGGGCGAGATGCTGTCGATGCCGGCGGGGCGGGGCTTCTCGATCTATTCGATCTCGGCGGTGCTGCCGCTGCTGGCGGCGAAGCAGCGCGCGACCCACCCGAATGACTGGATGACCTCGGACGCCGAGATCGCCTGTCCCGATCCCAACTGCGCCAGCCGGCTAAGGATCATCAGGACCGGTAAGCGGCGGTTCAGCCATGCCGAAACCACGGCCGTGCCGCTGCCGAAGGAGAATGACCTGACATGACCGCCAAGGCCTTCGAGCTCAGCCCCGGCTATACCGTTTCGCGTGTCATACGAGGTGGCTGGCAACTGGCCGGCGGCCATGGCGCCATCGATCGTAGCCAAGCCGTGACCGACCTCATCGCCACCTTCGACGCCGGCATCTGGACCTATGACTGCGCCGATATCTACACCGGCGTCGAGGAGCTGATCGGCGCCGCGCGCCTGCGGCTGGCCAATGAGCGCGGCCTTGATGCAGCGGCCAAAATGAAGGTGCACACCAAACTGGTGCCCGACCTCGAACGGCTCGCTACGATCAGCCGTGACTACATCAGGGGCATCGTCGACCAGTCGCTTCGCAGGCTGAAGACCGAGCGGCTCGACCTCGTGCAGTTCCATTGGTGGGATTATGCGCAGCCGCGCTATGTCGAGGCGATGGGTTGGCTCAACGAGCTTCGGCTCGAGGGCAAGCTGCGCAATCTCGGTACCACCAATTTCGACACGCCCCGGCTTGCCGAAATCCTGGCAGCCGGCATACCGCTGGTCAGCCAGCAGCTGCAATATTCGGTGCTCGATCAGCGCCCGGCGCACAGCCTCGCCGCACTTGCACAGAAAAACGGCGTGAGCTTCCTCTGCTATGGCTCGGTGGCCGGGGGCTTCCTCAGCGACAGATGGCTCGATGTCGCCGAACCCGCCGTGCCGCTCGAAAACCGCTCGCTGGTCAAATACAAGCTGATCATCGACGATTTCGGCGGCTGGGACTTGTTCCAGCAACTGCTTCGCGCATTGAAGGCGGTCGGCGACCGCCACGCCGTCGACATTGCCACGATCGCCAGCGCCTGGGTGCTGGAGCAGCCGCAAGTGGCGGCGGTCATCGTCGGTGCCCGCAACCAGGCGCATGCGCTGGCCAACGCCAGAATCATGGATGTCGTACTCGACGCCGATGACCGTGCGCGGATTGCCGCCGCCATAGCGCGGGGCAACGGTCTTGAGGGAGACGTCTACACGCTGGAGCGCGACCGGCACGGCCGCCATGGCTCGATCATGCACTACAATCTCAACGCGGGCCGGATATGAAAACCACGAACGACAAGTTGTTTTCGCAGGCCAGCACCGAAGTTGTCGACCTGCATCGCTTTTTCGTCGACTGGTTCGTTGCCGAACGCGCTGACCAAGTGGATTTCGGCCGCTTCGAAGCCGTCATGGGCGAAGGCCTGACCATGATCGCACCAGGCGGCCAGATCCTCGACCGCGATGCCGTGATCGACCATGTGCGCTCCAGCCGCGCCACCTGCGACAACGGCTTCGCCATCTCGATCGAGGACATCCGGCCCGGCTGGCAGGCAGCCGGTACGATCGTCGTCCTCTATGTCGAGGCGCAGCTGCGCGCGGGCAAGCACAGCCGCCGCCAGTCGAGCGCGGTCTTTACCACCAGCTCATCGGCGCCCAACGGCGTCCAATGGCGGCATCTGCATGAAACCTGGCTGCAGGTGCCGGAACACTGAGACTTTCCAGACGTCAAATCAGTTCGTGCAACTCAAGGGGAACAACAATGAGAAAGACGATACTCCAGCTCACCACCGCTCTTGCTCTCGTCACGATTGCCAGTGCCGCACAGGCCGCCGACTGCAAGATCACTGTCGGCCTCGTCATGGAACTGACCGGCCCGGCCGGCGAATACGGCCAGGCCGGCGCCAAGTCGGTCGAGATGGCTTTCCGCGACATCAACGAAGCCGGCGGGGTACGCGGCTGCGATCTCGTTACCGACACGCGCGACAGCCAGAGTCAGGGTAACATCGCGGTCGACGCCGCCACCCAGCTGGTTCAGGTCAAGAAAGTGCCTGTTATCATCGGTGGCATCATCTCCTCGGTGTCGATCCCGATCCTGACCTCGGTGACCGCGCCGGCCAAGATCGTCCAGGTCTCGCCGGCCTCATCCTCGCCGACGCTGACGACACTCGGTCGCGACGGCAAGACCAACGGCATCTTCTTCCGCACCATCACCTCGGACGCGCTGCAGGGCGTGGCCGCTGCCAAATACGCCGTCGACAAGGGTTTTAAGAAGCTGGCCATCATCCACGTCAACAACGACTTCGGCGTCAACATGGTGGCCGAATTCTCGCGTGCCTACAAAGCGCTCGGCGGCACCATCGTCTCCGACACGCCCTATAACGAGAAGCAGTCGAGCTATGCCTCGGAAGTCACCGCGGCGATGGCCGGCGAGCCGGATGGGCTTTACCTGGTCAGCACGCCCGTCGACGGCGCCACCATTGCCCGCACCTGGATCTCGCAGGGCGGCGTGCAGAAATTCCTGCTCAATGACGGCATGAACAGCCCTGATTTCATCGAGTCGGTCGGCGCCGATTATCTGAAGGACGCCTATGGCACGTCCTCTGGCACCAGCCCGACCGCCTCGACGGAGTATTTCACCAAGAACTACAAGGCGTTTTCCGGTATCGAACCGACAAACCCCGCGGCTGACCGCTCCTACGATGCCGGTGCCATTGTCGGGCTCGCTATCGCGATTGCTGGCTCCGAGGACCCGGCCAAGATCAAGGATGCCATGTACAAGGCGGTCGACCCGGCTGGCACGCCGATCTATGCCGGCAAGGAAGAATTCGCCAAGGCGCTCGGCCTGATCAAGGATGGCAAGCCGATCCGCTATGAAGGCGTCATCGGTCCGGTCGCCTTCGACAAGTTTGGCGACATCACCGGCCCGTTCCGGCTGTGGAAGATTGCCGCCGGCAAGGTGACCACCGACGGCGAAATGACCACCGACGACGTCAACGCGCTGCAGGCCAAGCTTCAGTAAACCGCAGGGTCCTTCTGGCATCCATCTCGGCTCTCGCGATTGATGCCGGTATCGCCTAAGGCAGGCCGGTATCGCTTGCACGGCATGCGGGCGCGAATAGGATCGGCGGGCTGCAATTTGGGAATGGCGAGCGTGTTGGATAAGGATATTCATCGGGCCACCCGGTTGTTGGATGCTGACGATATGCCTTGTCGCGCAGGCGCCTGAGCCGGATGTCGCCTGAAACGCAACAGCTTCTCTCCGCGCTTGGCGACAGGTTGGGCGCGGGCGGCGTGCTCGCCGGCTCCGACGTCGACCAGCGCTACCGCGACGATCCCGACGGCAGGCTCGGCGCGCTTGCCGAAGCCGTGCTGCGCCCGCGCGACACCGATGGTGTCGCGGCAGCACTCGCCGCGTGCAACGCTTTTCGCCAGCCGGTCGTCATCCAGGGCGGCCGCACCGGGCTGGCCGGTGGTGCGCGCGTCCAGCCGGGCGAGATCGTGCTGTCGCTGGAGCGCATGACCGGCCTTGCCGCGCCGGATCGTCAAGCCGCCACCATCGTTGTTGAAGCCGGCGCAACGTTGCAGGCCGTGCAGGAGGCCGCCGATGGCGCCGGTCTGATGTTCGGCGTCGATATCGGCGCGCGCGGCTCGGCCACGGTCGGCGGCAACATCGCCACCAATGCCGGCGGCATCCGCGTGCTGCGCTACGGCATGTACCGCGCACAGGTGCTGGGACTGGAAACGGTGCTTGCCGACGGCAGCGTTCTGACGTCGCTCAAAGGCTTGCCCAAGGACAATTCCGGCTACGACCTCGGCCAGCTCTTCATCGGCGCGGAGGGGACGCTCGGCGTCGTCACCCGCGCCGCGATCAAACTGCACCCGAAGCCTGCTTCCGAAGTGAACGCCTTCTGCGCGCTGCCTTCGCTCGATGCGGCGATCGCCTTGCTTGCGCGGTTGCGGCAAAAGCTCGGCCCGTTGTTATCGGCCTACGAGGTCAACTTCGCGCCGCTCTATGATATCATGGTCGCCAGCATGGCCATGCCGGCGCCGTTGCCTCCCGGCTCACCCGTCTATGTGCTGGCCGAAATCCAGGGCAGCGAGCCCGAACGCGACGGCGAGCGCTTCGCCGAGGTGCTGATGCAGGCGGTCGAGGACGGCGTCGTCGACGATGTGGTCGTCTCGCAGTCACCGCGCGAATTCCGCGCGCTGTGGGATGTGCGCGAGGATGCCAACCGCGTCCTGTTTTCGATGAAAGGCCTGATCGGCGTCGACATCAGCATCCCGCTGGCGCGCATGGCAACCTTCCTGCAGGAAGCCGATGCCGCCATTCATGCCGTCGATCCCGGCGCCGACATCTATGTCTTCGGCCATCTCGGCGACGGCAACCTGCACTATCAGGTCCTGACGGTGGATCCGGCGGCGGCCTACGGTATCATCTATCGCGGCGTGGCGGCGGCCGGAGGCGGCGTGTCGGCCGAGCACGGCATCGGCCTCGACAAGAAGCAGTGGCTGCATCTGGTGCGCAGCGACGCCGAGATCGCCACGATGCGGCGGCTGAAGGCCGCGCTCGATCCGAACAACATTCTCAATCCAGGACGAGTCTTCGATCTCAACCCGTTGGCTTAAACCTCAGTTCCGTTCCGTCGCCATCTGCCTGGGAATGAGAAAACGGGCGGCGAGCACGCAGAGCAGCACGGTAAACATCAGGATCAGCGCCACCAGCGCGTTGATGTCGGGCGAGAAGCCAAGCCGCATCATCGCCCACAGCCTCACCGGCAGCGTGCTTTGCGTGCCGGTGACCAGGATGGTGATCATGGTTTCGTCGAACGACAGCGCGAAGGTCAGGATGGCGCCGCCGACCATGGCGCTCGACAGGTTCGGCAGGATGATGCGCCAGAAGGTCTGCCAGCCGCTGGCGCCGAGATCGTAGGAGGCTTCGACGAGCGTGCGGCTCATCGACTGCAGCCGCATCAGCACGGTGCGATAGACGATCGCCAGCACGAAGACGGTGTGGCCGATGACGACCGTCAGCAGCGAGCGCTCGAGGCCGATCTCGCGGAAGAAGATCAGCAGCGCCAGGCCGCTGATGATCGGTGGCATCAGGAATGGCAGGAAGACGATGAACTGCAGGATTGAACGTCCTGAGCGGCGGCCGTGATAGTAGAGCGCCAGCAGCGTTCCACTGACCACCGACAGCACGACGGTACAGACGCCGACGATCAACGTGGTGCGCAGGGCGGCCAGGATGTCATGGTTCCCCGCCAGCGCCACATAGGTGGAAAGGGTGGGTGACGACCAGTCGACATTGCCATGTGAAATGGTGAAGAACGACGACACGATCGGCACAAAAAGCGGGCTGTAGAGCAGCACCGCGACCAGCGTCGTGATCGCGGCCAGGAAGATGGTGGACGGCCGGGGTAGCGCACTCATACCGACGTCCCCCGGCTGCGTCCGAACCGTTCGCCCATGAGAATGGCGGCGATCACCACGATCGCAAGCGCCACCGACAGCGCCGCGCCGAACGGCCAGTTATAGGCCGTGCCGAACTGGCTGTAGAGGATGCGGCCGAAGGTGAAGCCGCTGATCCCGCCGACCATCTGCGGCGTCAGGAAATCGCCGATCGCCAGCACGAAGACGAAGCTCGCCGCCGAGGCGACGCCGGGCAGGCTGAGCGGCAAGGTGATGCGCAGGAACGTCTGCAGGCCGCTCGCGCCAAGGTCGTCCGAGGCACGCAGCAAGGTCTGCGGTATCCGCTCCAGCGACAGGAAGATCGGCAGGATGGCGAACGGGATCAAAAGCAGGCTCAGCGTCAAAAGGATGGCGTTCATGTTGAACACGAAAAGCGTCGACGGTTGATCCAGGATGCCGAGCGCCACCAGCGCTTTGTTGAGGAAGCCGTTGAGGCCGAGGATGCTGCGGATTGCGTAGATCTTGATGACGTAGCTCATCAGCAGTGGCACCAGCAACAGCATCAGCAAGGCATAGCGCCACCGTCCCTTCAGCGTCGTCAGGAAATAGGCCGCGGGATAGGCGAGCAGGATGCAGATCACCGCCACCGACACGCACAGCACGATGGTGTTCCAGAACACCGGCAGAAAGATAGGGTCGGTGAAGAACCTGACATAGTTGCCGAGTGTCGGCGCGTAGACGATCGTGCCCTGGTCGACGCTGAAGAAGCTGTAGACCAGGAAGATCGCCAGCGGCACGAGGACGAAGATCACCGGCAGGGCAAACGCCAGCACAGTGACCAGCTGCGACAAGCGCCGTTCCGCCGCGTGTGTCGAGCCGGCTCCGCTCATGCCAGCACCAGATGGCCTTCATGCGGAGCAAAGCAGAGCGAGACCGTCTCGCCTGACTTGAGCGCGCTGCCGTCGATCCGGCTCGGCATGCGCAACCGCAGGCGTTGCGCTGCATCGTCCGCCCCCGCCATGATCGTGGCGACTGTCGACGAGCCGGCAAAGGCCAGCTCGGCGATGCGGCCGGAAAAGCGGTTGTCGCCATCATTGGCATCCGCAAGACGCAAGGCTTCGGGACGGAACGCCGCGAAGGCGCTGGCGCCGTCGGGGGCGGCCTTCAGATGCGGCTGGTCGCTGATCGAGCAGACCAGGCGTCCAAGGGCCGTCTCGATCGGACGCTGCCCGCCCTGCACGGGACCGAGCTTTCCGGCCACCAGATTGTTCTCACCGAAGAAGCGCGCCACGAATTCGCAATTCGGCTTGTAGTAGAGCTCGTGCGGCGTGCCGAGCTGACGGATATGGCCGGCCTGCATGACGCAGATCCGATCGGCCATGCCGATCGCTTCCTCCTGGTCATGAGTGACGAACAGGAAGGTGGTCTTGATCTCGCGCTGGATGGATTTCAGGAATTCCTGCATCTGCCGGCGCAATTCGAGATCGAGTGCCGCGAGCGGCTCATCGAGCAGGATCAGGCGCGGCTGGCAGATCAGCGCCCGGGCGAGCGCGACGCGCTGGCGCTGGCCGCCCGAAAGCTGCGCCGGGAAGCGCTCGGCAAAGCGGCCGAGTTGTACCAGCTCGAGGGCTTCTCCGACACGGCGCGCGATCTCCTTGCGCTTGAGATGGCGCACCGAAAGCCCATAGCCGACATTGCCGGAAACCGTCATGTGCGGGAACAGCGCATAGTCCTGGAACACGGTGTTGAACGGCCGCCGGTTGATCGGCATGCGGCTGATGTCCTGGCCGTCCAGCTGGATCTCGCCCGAGCTCAACGGCTCCAGTCCGCCGATCAGCCGCAGGACCGTGGTCTTGCCCGAGCCTGACGGTCCAAGAACGGTGAGGAACTCACCGTCCCGGATCGACAGGTCGATGTCGTGCAGCACGGGAACCGTGCCGTAGGATTTCGAGACGGACCGCAGCGTCAAGAGGTCGGTGTTCTGGCTCATGGATTATTCTCGCATACGCTTCGGCGGTCCGGAACGTCCGGACCGCCGGTCCTTCGAGGTCAGGTGCGGAAGGGATCAGGGCGTCGCCTTGACCTCGTTCCACATGTCCGAACGCTTGAGCGGGTCCTCGACATTGTTGAGCCAGACCAGCTTGTCATTGCCGCCGGCACTGCTCGACTCGACCACGGTGTTGCCGAAGCCGGTGCGCTCGGAAAGCTCGCCGCCGATCTTCTTGCTCAGCATGAAATCGATCCACTTCTCGGCCGCCGCATTGTCGCGGACGCCCTTGGAGATCACCCAATTGTCGAGCCAGGCAAGCGCGCCTTCGCTTGGGTTGACGTAGGCTACATGGGCGCCGATCTTCTGCAGCGCCTTGACCTGCTGCTGGCCATAATTGGCCCAGATCAGCGCGACGTCATTGTTTTGGTAGATCTGCTGGGCCTCGTCGGCGGTGGTGTAGAAGCTCAGCACATTGCGCTTGAGTTCGACCAGCTTGGCCTTGACCGCCGCCATCTGCTCCTCATTGAGGTTGAACGGATCCTTGTAGCCGAGCGTCAGCGCGGTGAACGAGAAATTGTGCTCGCCATTGTCATAGGCGAGGATCTTGCCCTTGTAGGCCGGATCCCACAGGACCGACATCGAGGTCGGCGCCGGCTTGACCTTGTCGGTGTCGTAGATCAGCCCGATGGAATCGAAGCAGAACGGGATGCCGTAGACCTTGCCGTCCTTGGTGTCGCCGCTGACCTGGGACAGATCGCGGAAGCGCGGCAGCACGTCCTTCTGGTTCGCCAGCTTGGTGATGTCGATCGGCGATACCAGATCGGCCTTGATGTAACGCTGCAACTGGGCGGTGTTGACGGCGAAGACATCGAAGTCCTGCCCTTCGCTGCCCTTGATCTTGGCCCAGATCTCGTCATCGCTGCCGATGAAGACGACATCGACGCCGATGCCGGTGGCGGCGGTGAAGTCCTTCACCCAGTCCGGATCGGCATAGCCGTCCCAGGCCAGCACGCGCAGGTTCGCGGCGAGCGCCGCCGATGTCATCAGGCCGATGCCGAGCCCGATGGTCGCTAGTCTCAGAAACGCTTTCTTCAGTCCCATTTTTAATCTCCCATTGTCGTTCTGGTGGACCGTAATTTCCGGGGCTGTCGCCGTCACAACCGGGTGACGGCGACCAGTCCCTCGTCCGGCACCGACACCATCCGGTTGCGCAGCGGCTTGCCGAATGCCTGTGCCTGGATTTCATATTCGTCGCCGGAAGCCGTCTTGATACCGGAGGCGTAGCTCATCACCGCCGCACCGAAGAAATAGGCGTGCAGGTCGCCCGCCCTGCGGTGCATCGGGTAGCGGAAATGGAAATGTTCGAGATTGGCGATCGAGTGCGACATGTGCGCTTCACCGGACAGGAACTCCTGTTCCCAGATGACGGTGCCATCGCGCAGAATGCGGGAATGGCCGCGCACTTCTTCGGGCAGGTCGCCGATCAAAAGCTCCGGGCCGATCGAGCAGGAGCGGAGTTTCGAGTGGGCGAGATAGAGGTAGTTCTCGGCCTCCGTCACATGGTCGGAATATTCATTGCCCAGCGCATAGCCGATGCGGTAGGGGCGGCCGTCCGGCCCATTGAGGTAGAGCCCGACGATCTCGGCCTCTTCTGCGCCAGCTTTCGCGAATGCGGGCATCGGCAGATCGGCGCCGGGCCGCACGACACAGGTGCCGACACCCTTGAAGAACCATTCGGGCTGAATTCCGATCTCGCCGGCACCGGGCTTGCCGCCCTCCAGACCCATGCGGAAGATCTTCAGCGAGTCCGATTCCTCGGCGTCCTCGCCGTGGGTCAGCACATGCATCTTGTCGCGCGCGGCGGCACTTCCGGTGTGGGTCAGGCCGGTGCCGGTGACCAGGAACCGCGCCGGTTCCGGATGGTCGACGGGAGCGAGCACGCGGCCATCGCGAAGCAATTCGCCATAATCGACCGTCGCAGTGCCCGTCCGCTTCTCGACCAGGGACGCGATGGACGCACCCTCGGCGATCGCCGCTTCGGCGAGTTCCAGCACGGTGCTGGTGTTGTCGAGTGGATGCAGGCGATTGCCGTCATCGGAGACGCGGCCGACCCGCCTGCCGCCATCGATCGTTGTGTACTGAACCAGACGCATGAAATACCCTTCTTCCCTTGAGACTGTACCGGTCACACCCAGCCCGCATCGACGATGAACTGCTGGCTCGTGCACATGCGGCTGTCGTCGGCGGCAAGGAACAGCGCCATGCGCGCGATATCGGAAGGCTGCAGCCGGTCGGGCAGGCACTGCCGCTCCGCGATCTGGCGTTCGCCGGCCGGGTTCAGCCACAGCCGCATCTGGCGCTCTGTCATGACCCAGCCAGGCACCATGCAATTGACGCGGATGCGCTCGGGGCCGAGTTCGCGGGCAAGCGCCCGCGTCATACCATAGACAGCGGCCTTCGCGGTGACATAGGCCGGACAATCGGGATCGCCGACCATCCAGGTGATGGAGCCGAAATTGATGATCGAGCCGCCGCCATGCGCGCTCATCTGCGGACGCACCGCCTGGGCCGCGAAGAACTGATGGCGCAGATTGACCGCCATGCGGTCATCCCAATATGCCACAGTCACATCCTTGGTCTGATGGCGGTCGTCATTACCGGCATTGTTGCACAGCGCCTGGATCGGGCCGTTGTGCCGCGCCGCCTGCGCGGTGGCGGCCTGCAGCTCTTCGACATTGCGCAGGTCGCAAGGAATGAACAGTGGGGCGGGATGTCCTTCGGTCGCGATCGCATCGACCAGACGCCGTGAAGGCTCCTGCGCCAGGTCGACGAAGGCGACGCGGCTGCCTTGGGCGCAGAAATGGCGCACCAGGCTCTCGCCGATGCCGCTGCCGCCCCCGGTTATGAACACGCTGCGGCCCTTGAGGCTGGGGTAGGTCGCGTAGCTGCCGATCTGATCCGTCATCACGCGCCTCTCTAATGGGAATGCCGGGGGATGCCGGCGTCGCGCCGACCGACGAGAAAGTCGAAATCGCAGCCCTTGTCGGCCTGCAGCACGCGCTCGACATAGAGGCTCTGGTAGCCACCCTGCGGCGGGGCCGGGGGCTTCCAGTCGCGGCGGCGGATCGCCAGTTCCTCATCCGAGACCAGCAGCTCCAGCCGGCGGCCGGCAACATCGAGCTCGATGAGATCGCCGTCGCGCACCAGCGCCAGCGTGCCGCCTGCCGCGGCCTCGGGCGCCACATGCAGCACCACCGTGCCGTAAGCCGTGCCGCTCATGCGCGCGTCCGAAATGCGCACCATGTCGGAGACGCCTTCCCTGAGCAGCTTGGCCGGCAGCGGCATGTTGCCGACCTCGGCCATCCCGGGATAACCGCGCGGCCCGCAATTCTTAAGCACCATCACCGAAGACGCATCGATATCCAGCTCCGGATCGTCGATGCGGGCGTAGTAATGCTCGATGTTCTCGAAGACGACGGCCTTGCCGCGATGCTGCATCAGCTCGGGCGTTGCCGCCGACGGCTTGATGACCGCCCCATTGGGCGCCAGATTGCCGCGCAGGATCGAGATGCCTCCTTCCTTGGTCAGCGGCTCGCTCAGCGGCCGGATGACTTCACGGTTGTAGTTTGGCGCGCCATCGATCAGTTCACCGATGGTCTTGGCGCTGACGGTCATGGCGTCGCGATGAAGAAGCCCCACTTCATCAAGCGACGCCATGACCGCAGCTAGCCCCCCGGCATAGTAGAAATCTTCCATCAGGAACCGGCCCGACGGCATCAGGTCGACGATGGTCGGAACGTCGCGGCCAAGGCGGTCCCAGTCATCGAGGCCGAGATCGACACCGACCCGGTTGGCGATGGCGATCAGATGCAGCACCGCATTGGTCGAGCCGCCGATCGCGCCGTTGACGCGGATGGCGTTTTCGAAGGCCTCCCTGGTCAATATCTGCGAAATCGTCACGTTCCGGCGGACGAGGTCGACGATCTGCCGTCCGGCCAGTTGGGCGAGCACGCCACGGCGCGAATCAACCGCCGGTATCGCCGCATTGTCCGGCATGCCGATGCCGAGCGCCTCCACCATGCTGGCCATCGTCGAGGCCGTACCCATCGTCATGCAGCTGCCCGCCGACCGGCTCTGGCCCTGCTCGGCCGCGAGGAAGTCGGAGATCGGCATGCGGCCGGCCTTGACCTCCTCGGCGAATTTCCAGACATGCGTCCCCGAGCCGATATCCTGTCCGCGGAACTTGCCGTTGAGCATCGGCCCACCAGAGACGGCGATGGTCGGCAGATTGCACGAGGCAGCTCCCATCAGCAGCGCCGGCGTGGTCTTGTCGCAGCCGACCAGCAGGATGACGCCGTCAATCGGATTGCCACGGATGGATTCCTCGACATCCATGCTGGCCAGGTTGCGGAACAGCATGGCCGTGGGGCGCATGTTGCTTTCGCCCAGCGACATCACGGGGAACTCCAGCGGCAGGCCGCCGGCTTCATAGACACCACGCTTGACGTGATCGGCCAGCGCCCGCAGGTGGGCATTGCACGGGGTCAGTTCCGACCAGGTGTTGCAGATGCCGATCACCGGGCGGCCGTCGAAAGCATCTGCCGGGATGCCCTGGTTCTTCATCCAGCTGCGATGCATGAAGGCGTTCTTGCCTTGACCGCCGAACCAGGCTTCGGACCGCAGTTTGCGCTTGGTCTCGGTCACGATTGCAGGCCCCGATCGTTGCGGCGTTTGTTGCGGTTCTCGACGCTGCGGCGCACGTCATCCTCGGCATTGTCGATGAGCACCAGCAGCGCCTTTTGCGCGCCCGCGGCGTCGCCGACGGCGATCTTCTCGGCCACTTCCCGGTGCAGCGGCAAGGAGTGGCGCTGGCCCTCAGGATTGTCGTTGGAGAGGCGAAAGCTCATTACCAATGCGGTCTCGACCAGCGCCGCCAGCGAGCCGATCAGCTCGTTGCCGGTCATGCGCAGAATGGTCTGGTGGAACAGAAGGTCAGGCTTGGCGAAGCGGTCGCCGTCGTCGCTGACGGCTTCCATTTCGGTGAGCGCGGCATGGATCTCGGCGACCTGCACCGGCGTGGCGCGCTGGGCGGCAAGGGCCGCCGACATCGGCTCGATGGCGCGGCGCAATTCGAACAGTGCCCGGACATCGTCGGCGCTGACACCGCCAGCATAGCGCCATGACAGGACGTCGGGATCGAGGAAATTCCAGTCCGCGCGCGGACGCACCCGTGTGCCGGTCTTCGGCCGCGATTCCACCAGCCCCTTGCCGGCCAGCACCTTGATCGCCTCGCGCAGCACCGTGCGGCTGACCCCCAGCATCTCGCTGGAATCATCGGCATTCGGCAGGGCTTCGCCGGGCAGGAAATCGCCTTGCACGATGCGCAAGCCGATCTGCTCGACCACCGTCGCGTGCAGCGCGGTGGAACCGCTGGAAACCGCCACGGCAACCCGTGACGTGCGCGCAGTGCTGAATGATTTTCTATTCTTCATACTATTCATATGATATGTCTATAGCCATGGCGGTTGGAGTCAAGGGATTGGGGAGTGCCGATGACAAAGAAATCCGCAGCCGTTGCCGCGCAACGCACGGAGCTGGTCTCGATCACTGACGGCATCGCGACGGTCGAAATTGCTTCGGCAGCCGGCGGAGCGCTGGCGTCGTATCGGTGGTGGCAAAATGGTTCAGCCGTGGATTGGCTACGCCCGGCCGATCCAGCGGCGATCGGCCGTCGCGATGCCGGCGCCATGGCTTGCTTTCCGCTTGTGCCCTATTCCAACCGGATCAGGGGTGGCCGCTTCGAATTCGCGGGGCGCCCCATTCGACTCCCGACGGGTCCGGACGATCCACATCATGAGCACGGCCATGGCTGGCGTCACCCGTGGACGGTCGTGAGCCATGAAGCGAGCATGGTCGTCCTGCGCTATCGCCACGCCGCCGATTCCTGGCCATGGAGCTATGAAGCCGAGCAGAAGATCTCTCTGGCAGGCGGCAGGCTTTGCATGACCATTGCGGTGCGCAACCTGTCGGACACGCCGATGCCGGTCGGCTTCGGCCTCCATCCCTACTTTCCGGCGACACCGTGGACGCATGTCCAGGCCGGGGTATCAGGCATGTGGGAAACCGATACGGAGGTCCTGCCCATCCGGCATGTCCCGCCGCCTGCAGGCGCCGATCCATCCATCGGCTTTGACGTATCGGAAGTGGACTTCGACACGGTCTTCACCGGATGGGCGCGCCACGCCCGGATTTCCTGGCCCGAACGTGGACGGCTGCTGGATATCGAGGCGGAGGCGCCGCTCGATTTCCTCGTCCTCTACACCCCGCCCGGCGAGCCGTTCTTTTGCGCCGAGCCGGTCAGCAACATCACCGATGTCTTCAACCGGATGGACCACGAGGATGTCAGCACCGGCTGCATCGTGCTGGCGCCCGGCCAAAGGCGATCCGCCAGCGTTCGCTTCACGCCGTCATTGGCGGTTTGATCTTCCTTGTCAGCCGCAAGACGACGCCGGAGCCCTTGATGCCGCCAAATGGCATCCGTGCTTCATCTCCGACCGCCGCTCGCGATCTCGTTGGCGACCTCGCCGGCTGAAATGATCACACCGCATTGCTCTGCCGCATGAAGGCGCGGCCGAATGGTTCCGAGACCGTCTCGATCTCGGTGGCCGGCGCGGTCATGCCGTTGGTGCAAAATATCATTTTGCCGAACCAGATGCCTTGTGCAATGTGGACATGGAGGATCGAAATCGTGCCATTCGTCACCCTTGGCGGCATCACGCTGCATCACCGGTATGTCGAGGCGAACGGCAGGACGCCACCGCTGGTCTTCATCAATTCGCTGGGCACCGACTTCCGCATCTGGGACGAGGTCGTTGCGCTTCTGGCCGGCGAGGTGCCTCTGCTCGTCTATGACAAGCGTGGTCACGGTCTTTCCGACAATGGCACCGGCGTACGCTCGATTGACGACCATGCCGACGATCTGAGCGCCCTCATCGACCATTTCGGTTTCAACGGGGTTGTCCTAGTCGGCCTGTCGGTTGGCGGCATGGTCGCGCAACGCCTCTACGCCCGCCGGCCCGAGATCGTCCACGCCCTGGTCCTCAGCGATACGGCCCACAAGATCGGCACTGCCGAGAGCTGGAACAGCCGCATTGCGACCATCGAGCGCGACGGCATCGAGGCGATCGCCGATGGCGTGATGAAAGTGTGGTTCACGCCGGATTTCCATGCCGGGCGCGCAGCCGATCTTGCCGGCTGCCGCAACATGCTGATCAGACAGGCACTGCCCGGCTATATCGGAACCTGCATGGCGGTCCGCGATGCCGACTTCACCGGCGCGGCGCGCCGCACCGCCGTGCCGACGCTCTGCATCGTCGGCGACCAGGATGGCTCGACGCCTCCCGATCTCGTCCGCTCGCTGGCCGGCCTGATCCCCGGCGCGCGTTTCGAGATCATCCGCGACGCCGGACATATTCCTTGCGTCGAACAACCTGAAGCGCTCACCGCCTTGATCCGCGACTTTGTCGCCTCGCTTCCCAAGGGAAAGCCCGCTCATGGATGATGTCTCCGAAAGCCACAAGCGATAGCGCGAGCGTTCCATCATCGCGTGGGCGGAAAACTATGTCGGCGCGCCTCATTAGAGCCTGTTCTTCCGAAAAACGATATCCGGCTTCGGGATCATGCTTTAGCTAACCCTTGATCGCCGAGCCGACGATGGAATCGACGAAGAAGCGCTGCAGGAAGACGAACAGGATGAGCGGCGGCAGCACGGCCAGTGTCGCGCCGGCCATCACCAGTCCGGTGTTGACAGCACCCCGGTTGTAGCTCAACAGCCGGCTCAGGCTGATGACGATCGGATAGGCGTCGGCATTGCCCTGCAGCACGGTCAGCGGCCACAGATAGCTGTTCCAGTGATAGACGAAGGCGAAGAGTGCCAGTGCCGCGATGGCCGGCGCCACGCTCGGCGCCACGATCTTGAACAGGATCAGCAGCTCCGAGGCGCCGTCCATGCGCGCGGCGTCGATCAGATCGTCGGGCACGCCTGCAACGAACTGGCGCATCAGGAAGATGCCGAAGGCATTGGCGAGGTTGGGCACGATGATGCCGGCGAGGCTGGCATTGAGGCCGATCGATCCGACGAGGCGGTAGAGCGGGATCAGGGTCACGATCGGCGGCAGGAACATTGTGGCGATCAGCACCGAAAACAAAAGCGAGCGGCCGGGGAAGTGGTATTTGGCGAATGCGTAGCCGGCCATCATGCTGGTGACCAGGATGCCCGCCGTGGTGGTCGAGGCGATGACCAGGGAGTTCCACATCGAGCGGCCGACATTGACCACGCCGGAAACCTTTTCATAGGCATCGAGGCTCGGCTTATGCGGGATCCAGACCGGCGGCACCTGCATGCTCTCGGCCGGGGTTTTCAGGCTGGACAGCACCATCCACACCAGCGGGAAGGCGGATGCGACGGCGACGAGCAGCATCAGTGTCGCCAGCAGCGCCTTGCGGCCGGAGGGGCGTCTGCGCGCAAACCAGCTCGACGATCCCGCGCTCATTCCTGATCCTTCCGGTTGGCGAGTGCGAAGAGTGCGCAGACGACGACGATCAGCGACAGCATCAGCATGACAGCCATGGCCGAGCCCAGCCCGCCCTGCGCGCGTTCAATGCCGACGCGGCGGATGTGATAGGTCAAGACATTGGTCGAGCCGACTGGCCCGCCCTGCGTGATCAGGGCCACAGGCTCGAACACCTGCACGGCGTTGATGATGGCGATGACGGCGCTGAACAGAAGCGTGCGCCGCATCAGCGGCAAGGTGATGAAGCGGAATTGTTCGAAGCGGTTGGCGCCGTCGAGCTTCGCCGCCTCATAGAGGCTGCCTGGGATCTGCGTCAGGCCGGCGATCGCCAGCACGGTGAAATAACCGACCTGCTGCCAGACGTTGAGGAAGACGATCGAGATCAGCGCCGAACGCGGCGACGACAAGAAGGGTTGCGGTCCGACACCGACCAGGCCAAGCATCTGGTTGAGCGGTCCTTCGCTCGGCGAATAGAGCTTCGACCAGACCAGCGCCACCGCGATCATCGGCACCATATAGGTGGAGAACAGCACGGTCCGCAGCGCCGTGCCGCCGGCGACATCGTGCTGGTAGACCATCAGGCCGAAGGTCACAGAGAGCGGCAGGATCAGGACGACGGACAGAGCGGTATAGATCGCGGTGTTGGTCAGCGCGCCCTTGAAGTCGCGTCCGACCGAGGTCGGCCCGAAGATCTCGCGGAAATTGTCGAGGCCGATGAAGCTCGCGCTGGAAAATGGCGTCTGCGTCGACCAGTCCTGGAAGGACAGCCAGACGGTGAGCAGCATCGGCAACAGGATGAAGATGCCGATCAGCGTCACGGCGGGCGTAAGCATGATGCCCGCTGAGGCACGATACCTCTGGATCATTATGGTCTGATCATTACTTGGCTCTGATTACTACTTGGCGGCGCGTTCCAGGATCGAAGTGGCATCGGCCTGCGCCGTCGCCTGCGCATCCTTGGCCGAGACCTGGCCATACTGCAACGCCTCGATCGTCTGCTGGAGGGATTCCGAGAATTCCTGTCCGCCCGGCACCACCGGGAAGGGTTTTGCATCGGCGAGCACGCTGACATAGCCGGACAGGAATTCCGAGCCGAGCTTGTCCTTGTGCGCTTCGATGTCGGAGGTGCGCGACGGCAGGATGCCCATCGACATCAAGATATCGGACATCGCCGAAGCGCCGCTCTTGCCGGATTTCGGATTGTTGAGCCAGGCGAGGAATTCCCATGCTGCCTTCTGCTCGGCCTGGCCCGCATTGGCGTTGACCACGGTCATCCAGGAATAGGAGATCGAATGTGGCTTATCGCCGCTCGGGCCGACCGGGATAGGTGCCGTGGCGATGTCGGTGAACTTGTCGCCCATGCCGGTCTTCAGCGCGCTCTCCCACCAGTTGGCCATGATGATCATGCCGGTCTTGCCGGAGACGAAATTGTCGAGGAACGGACCTGTCGTGTTGGCGTCGGCCGTCGCCATGCCCGGCACGCTGGCGCCAGACTTGACGAGGTCTTCATAGAGCTGGAACGTCTCGCCGGACTGCTTGCTGTCCAGCACCGGCTTGCCGTCCTTGACCAGCTCGCCGCCATTGGAAACCAGCAGCGAGGCGAAGGGATGGACGACGCCGCCCGCCCAGGAATTGATCATTCCGAACCCCTGCTGGCCGGCATCCTTGTTGGTCAGCTTTTTCGCCGCATCCCTGAACTCGTCCCAGGTCTTTGGTGGAGTGGCGATGCCTGCCTGCTTGAACAGCGCCTTGTTGTAGTTCAGCGCATAGACGTCGATTTCATTGGGAATTCCGTAGAGCTTGCCGTCGACCGAAGCGGCACTGACGACGCCCGCCGGCCAGGCGCCCCTGACTTCGCTCGCCACCGCGTCAGGGGCGGGCGCGACGAGCTTGTCGCGGGCGAGTTCCGGCAGCCAGAGATCGTAGATACCGCCGATCGTCGGGCCGTCCGCGCTACCGCCTTGGGAGCGAAGCGTGGTCAGGAGATCGCCAAACGGAACGGCGCGCACGGTGACGCTGACATCCGGATTGGTCTTGGCATAGTCCTTGGCCGCCGCGTCCAGCAGCGCCACCGTCTCGGGCGACCAGTGCGTCAGGTAGGAGATGTTGACCGATTGTGCCCAGCCGCTGGCCGGCAGGATGGCAAGGCCCGCGGCCAGCGCCAGTTTCGACGTCCAGGCAAACGACATCCTCATCCTCCATTTGAGCATAGCGATCACGATGACGTTATGACAACATGAAGCAGGGGCGCAAGGCCCTGTTTACGAAAAAGCCGCTTTCAGAATCGACGCGGGGTCTTCTTGTGCTCTTTGATATTAAATTTTACCTTTTAAAAACAGCAAGTTGAGAAGATTTTCTGGATCGGGAACTCGACGGTTCTGCCCTGAAGGGAAAATGACACCTCTTGCTACCAATGCTATGTCGTTATAATGACATGGGCCGAGCGAATGACTCTCTTGCGGCATCGAAGCGCCGCGAGACGCCAAGGACAGGGAAAAACGGGAGAACTGGCAATGAGCATGCTTTCAATTCACCGGCGCGCCGCGCTTGGGCTGATCGGCGGCCTTGCCGCCGCTTGCGCGGGTACCTTCATCACCCCGCCGGCGTGGGCCGACAGCACGGTGACCCTGTGGAGTTGGCGCACCGAGGACGAGGCCGCGATGCGTCGCATTTTCGATGCCTTCGAGGCCAAGAACCCCGGCATCAAGGTCGACATTCAGTTCACGCCGGACGCCGATTACCAGAACCGGCTGAGCACCGCGCTGCGCGGTGGTCGCGGGCCCGATATCGCCCAGCTGAAGGCCTATGGCGAGTTGCAGCCCTTCGTCGATGCCGGCTATCTCGACGCGCTCGACGACAGCGTGACGGAATTGAAGAACATGCCGGATGCCGCCCTTGGCGGCGCGCGCGGCCGCGCCGACGGCAAGCTCTACGGCGTGCCTTATTCGGTGCCGATGATGGGCGTGTTCTACAATCAGGATATCTTTGCCGCGCAAGGCATCGAGATCCCCAAGACCTACAAGGATTTCGTCGCCGCCTGCGGCAAGCTGAAGGCGGCCGGCATTACCCCGATCGCAACCGGCGGCGCCAATGGCTCCGCTTGGGAGCTGGAGATCGGCGTCGGCGTCATTGGCCCGACCGTCTACGGCCCTGGTTTTTACGACGAGATGATGACCGGCAAGGCGACCTTCGACGATCCGCGCTATGTCGCGGCGCTGAAGCGCTTCGCCGAGCTGAAGCCCTATTTCCCGAACGGCTTCGCCGGCATCGACTACACCACGGCCACGCAGCAGTTCATCGGCGGCAAGGCGGCGATGTTCCTCGGTGGGTCCTTTGAGAACGGCAGCTTCAAGGCGCAGAACCCGAAGCTGAAATTCTCGATCTTCCCGTTCCCAGCCGACGATGCCGGGGCAAAGCTCTACACGTCGGCCTTCTCGGACGGCTCCTATGGTCTCGTCTCCGAGAGTCAAAACAAGGAGGCCGCGACCAAGGTGCTGGGCTTCATGGCTTCGGCCGAATTCGCGCAGATGTTCGCCGATGAGCTCGGCTGGCCGCCGGCCCGCACCGACGTCACCGTGAAGGATCCGGTGCTGGCGCAGATGATGGAAATGTCGAAGAACTCGACCCCCTATCTGACGCTGGTCGGCTTCCGCTGGCAATCGCCGACGGCGTCCTCTGTGTTGCAGTCGGAGATCATCGACATGGTCGAGGGCAACATCGCGCCGGAGAAGCTGGCCGCCGATATGCAGGCCGCCGTCGCCACCTGGTTCAAGCCGAAGCAGTGAGGAGCCAGGCCGGTCGCATCGCGGCCGGCCTCTCGCCGGACAGAACAACGCATGACCAATTTTCACCGCCCAAGCAGCCTGAAACGCACGCAGCAGCGCATGGCCGTGCTTTTCATCCTGCCGGCGCTGGCCGTCTACACGCTCTTCGTCCTCTATCCGCTGGCGATGTCGCTGTGGGGCAGCTTCTTCATCTGGAAGGGCCTGCGCATGGTCGAATTCGCCGGCCTGTCGAATTTTTCGCGCCTGTTTGTCTTTCCCAGCGGTGCGCGGCTCTATGGCGCGCTGTGGCACAACACCGCCTGGTTCTTCGGCATCATGCTCTTCCAGAATGGCATCGGCCTTTTATTCGCCTGGCTGCTGTTCCTGCGCGACAGGGGAGCGGCCTTCTTCCAGTCGGTGTTTTTCTTTCCGGCGGTTCTGAGCCCCGTCATCGTCGGGGCGCTGTGGCGCCTGCTTCTGGCGCCGGGCGGCGTCGTCGAATGGGCGCTGAACGGGCTCGGCCTCCATCAGGGCAGCCTCACCGTGCTCGGCAACAGCCACACCGCGCTTGGAATGCTGATCGCCGTCGACGCCTGGAACTGGATGGGCCTGCCGGTGCTGATCTACACGGCGGGCCTGCGGCAGATTTCCGGCCAGATCTTCGAGGCGGCGAAGCTCGACGGCGCCGGCAATGCGCGCATGCTGTTTTCCGTCGCGCTGCCGCTTTTGATGCCGGCGCTCGGCACGCTGACGACGCTGTCGTTCATCAACACCTTCAACCAGTTCGACATCGTCTATGTGATGCAAGGCGTGCAGGGCAATCCGAGCTATTCGACCGACACGCTGGTGACCTATTTCTATCGGCTGGCCTTCGGCGCCGAGGGCGCTGTCGGTATCACCGATATCGGTCTGGCGCTGGCCTTGGGCACCGTGCTGTTCCTGATCCTCAGCATCGGCACGCTGCTGATGCTGCGCTTCTTCGATCGCCGCACGGTGCAGCTATGAGCGCGCCGGCGATCCCGTACAGGACGTTTCCGCCAAGACTGGCGCGGCTGCCGGGCTGGACCGTGCTGGCTATTTGGACGGCGGCGGTTCTGCTGCCGCTCTACATTCTCGTCGTCTCCTGCTTCAAGACCACGGCTGAAATCTACGACAACCGGCTCGGCCTGCCGCAAAGCTGGGCTTTCGACAATTTCGTCCGGGCGTGGACGCGCGCCGATCTCGGCCACAATTTCATCAACAGCCTGATCGTCACCGCCGGCGCGGTCATTCTCACCATCGTCGTCTCGGCGATGGCTGCCTATCCGCTCAGCCGCTACAAGCTCGGCTGGAACGCCATCATGCTCGGCCTGTTCCTGTCGGGCATCATGCTGCCGATCAGATTGGCCTCTGTCGAGCTGTTCACCTTGATGCGCAACCTCGGCCTGTTGGACTCCCTGACGGGCCTGATCCTCGTCTATTCGGCGATCCGCATTCCCTTCGCCGTCTTCATCTTCGCCAACTTCATGCGCGTGCTGCCCTCCGAACTCGATGAGGCGGCGCGCATGGACGGCGCCGGCGAGGTCCGCATCCTGTTCCAGATCCTCCTGCCGATGGTGAAGCCGGCGGTCTCGATCGTCGCCATCTTCACGGCGATCGCCGTGTGGAACGACTTCTTCTTCCCGCTGATCTTCATTTTCGACGACCGCTACAAGACTGTGCCGCTGGCGATCAGCGTCTTCGTCGGCCAGTTCCGCACCGACTGGGGCCTGGTGTTCGCCTCGCTGGCGATCTCCATGGCGCCCATCCTGATCATGTATTGTCTGCTTGCCCGCCAGATTCGCGAAGGCGTCGGTGCCGGGGGAGGCATGAAATGATCGAGGACAGGATTTACGCCGCAAGCTCCATCCTGGTTGTCGGCGCGCACGCCTTCGATGCCGAGGTGATCGCCGGGCCGCTGGCCGCCGCCGCCGTCAAGCGCGGTGCCACGGTGACCTTCCTGCACCTGACCATGGGCGAGCAGGGGCATCCCTGTCTCATCCCCGCACATTATTGCGTGCAGAAGGAAGAGGAAGCGGGCAGGGCGGCGGAGCGGCTCGGTGTTAAGGTACGCAGCCTTGGCCTGCGCGACGCCTTCCTGCCGTCGGACGACGAGACGGCGCTCGAAGTATGCGACATCATTCGCGAACTCAAACCAGAGATCGTCATTACCCATTGGCACGGCAGCTGGCACAAGGACCATCGCGCCGCCGCGCATCTGACGCAGACCGGCATCTTCTACGCCGCCCTGCCGACCGTCGCCAGCGACCACGCGGCGCACACGCCCCAACTGCTCCTGTTCGGCGAGAACTGGGAGGACGATGACGGTTTTCGGCCCGAGCATCTCGTCGATGTCAGCGACGGCTTCGAGGCCTGGAGCGAGGCGGTCGAGGAATACGAGCTGGCGCGGGGCCTCAGCAGCTTTCCCTATGTCGATTACTATAGCGCGCTCTACCGGCTGCGCGGCTGCCTGCGCGGTACGCGTTACGCACAAGGCTTCGCGGCGGCGTCGCATTCGTGGAATGCCGGCAGCGGCCTGTTCGCGCCGCCGTTCGGCAAAGGGCCTGGCCGATGACGCGGGTTCTGGCCATCGATCTCGGCGGCACCAATCTGCGCGCCGCCGTCTTCACTGGCGACATCGGTGCGCTGGACATGCCGAGCCGCGAGCCGGCGCCGGCCAGTCTTGATGCGTTCGTCGCCCGCGTCCAGGCCCTGCGGGCCGAGGCTGGGGCGATCGAGGCGTTCGGCATCGCGGTGCCCGGGCTCGTCGAAGGTGCCGTCTGCCGCTGGATCCCGAACCTGCCGTTTCTCGACGGTGTCGACATCCAGGCCTTGTTTCCAGACCTGCTCGTGGCGCTCGGCAACGACGCGCAGATCGCGCTGCTGGCGGAAGTCGTCGAGGGCGCGGCCAAGGGCATGTCGGATGCGATCCTGCTCGCCATCGGCACCGGCATCGGCTCGGCGGTGCTGGCCAACGGCCGCATCGTTGCCGGCGCGCATGGCGGCGCGTGTTCGTTCGGCTGGGCCTGCGCCGACATCAAGGATCATGGCGAGGAGCGCAGTGGCTGGCTGGAGCGCGTCGCCTCGGGCCGGGCACTCGATGCGCTTGCCGCCCAGATTGGCCTCGCCGATGGCCGCCAGCTGATCGCCGCCGCCCAAGGCGGGGAACTCGCCGCGCAGACCTTGCTGGAAGTGCCGGCGCGGCGGCTCGGCACCGCGCTTGCCGGCGCTGTGGCGCTGCTCGATCCGCAGGCGGTTCTGATTTCGGGAGGACTGGCCGAGGCGCTGGACGTGATCCGACCACCGCTGCTTGCCGCACTGCGGCGCCAGTTGCCGTCGCATCTGCGTGGCATAGAGGTTCGGTCCGGCCGGTTCGGCCCGGGCGCCGGCCTTATCGGCGCGGCATTGGCTGGTCGCGCGGGGAAAGAGTGGAGACAGGTGCGATGAGCCAAGCGAGTTTTCAGCAGCCGGACCGCAGACGGCCGGAGCCGCTCTGGTATCAGGTCGAGGAGGCGATCCGCGCCATCGTCAAGAGCGGCGAATGGGCGACCGGCGACCAGATCCCGGCCGAAGACCGGCTGTGTGCCCTGTTCGGTGTCAGCCGCATCACTTTGCGCCACGCCCTGCGCAATCTGGAGGAAGGCGGACTGCTCAGGCGCGAGCATGGCCGCGGCACCTTCGTGCGCTCCACCACGCTGGTGGCCGGCACGCGCGAGCTGACCAGCTTCACTCAGGAAATGGGCAATATGGGTGTGGTCGCCGGCTCGCGCCTGCTTGACTGCGGCCTGACATCAGCCAATGCGGCTGCCGCCGGCGCGCTGGAGATCGAGGAGGGCGATCCGGTGGTGCGCATCCGGCGTCTCAGGTTGGGCAACAGCGAGCCGATCGGCATCCAGACGGCGCAGCTTTCGGCCGCGCGCGTGCCGGGCTTCCTCGACGCCGGCCTGCTGCAGGGTTCGCTCTACGAGGCGCTGGAGCGTCACTACGGCATTGTGCCGGCGGCCGCGCGGGAAAATTACCGCGTCGGCGCGGTTGGGGCGGCGGATGCCGAACTGCTCGACCTGCCCGCCGGCAGCCCCGCCTTCATCGTCGAGCGCATCACCACCGACGAGCGCGGCCCGTTCGAATTCACCGTCTCCATCATGCGCGGCGACCGCTACGAAATCCGCTCGACGCTGCGCGCCGGGCGCGTCCCGTCCAATCCGCGAAGCTGATCCACCCTCCCAAGCAGATCTTTAAACAGGAGTACCCACGTGTCCGATCTCTACATCCACCGTCTCGCCGCTCTCATCGACAAGGCAGCGAAAACCAATGAAGAGGCCTTCGGCCAGGCCGCCAGCCGCTTTGCCGACTCGTTGGAAGGCGGCGGGCTGGTCCATCTCTACGGTTCGGGCCATTCGGTGCTGCCTGTGCAGGAAGTGTTCCCGCGTTACGGCAGCTATGTCGGCTTCAATCCGCTGACCGACCCGCGCGTTATGTGGCACAACGTGCTCGGCGCCGGCGGGGTGCGCGAGCTTCTGTGGCTGGAGCGAACTGAAAAGTATGCCGAGAAATTCCTCGACCACCAGCCGCTCAACAAGGGCGATTCGATAATCATCTTTGGCCACAGCGGCCGCAATTCGTCCGGCATCGACACCGCTCTCTATGCCAGGAAGCGCGGCATCTTCGTCGTCGCGGTGACCAGCAAGAACAATCTCGACAAGCCGGCGACGCATTCCTCCGGCAAGCGGCTGGCCGACGCGGCGGATCTCGTCATCGACACCTGCTCGCCGATCGAGGACGCCATCGTACCGGTCGAAGGTTGGAGCCGTCCGGTGTCGGGCTCATCGACGGTGCTCGCCATGATCCTGGCGCATGAGTTGATCGCGCGCACGGCCGAGCAACTCGCCAAGCGCGGCATCGAACTGCCGGTCTTCGCCTCGCCGACGATCGCCGGCGTGACGTTGCACGATACCGACGTCATCTACGGTGTCTACCGCGAACGCATGCTGGAAGCGCAGAAGAAACACCTGCCGACCTTCCAGGCGACGATGCGCGGCGAATAATGTTGCGGCCGGGGAGGCGCTGCCGGCGCCTTCCCGGTGGACTACCGTCCCAGCAGATTGCGCTCGACGGTTTTCAGTGCGCCAGCATGGCCTGATCGATCACCGTTTCGCGCCCGACTGGGCCCACTACACCACGCCGGAAAAGCTGGCGCCGCGCCACGGGTGCCCTGGTTCTGATGCGACGGACATAACTGTCGGGATCAGCCTGTTGCGCTGGCATAGATGTCGAGAACATCCGTCACGACTGCGATGAGGAGTTCCCTGGCCTTTGGCGCGACGGAGCCGCTCGCCACCGCGCCGTCGAGACGGCCGAGATACTGGCTGATCAGGGGTGAGGGGATGTCGCGCTCGCCCAGCGCCTGCATCAGCGCGTTCACGGCCTGCCGCGCCGCCTGCGCGGGCCAGTAGTAGCGGATACGGTCGCTGTAGGAGAAATGTCGCTCGATCCGCTGCTCGGCCTCGGAGCCGTGATGGTAATTCTTCCAGTTGTCGGGCGCTGCCAGCATGACGCGCTCCATCGCCGCCGGCAGGTTTTCCCGAGCCGGGTCGGGAGCAAGAATGTCAGCGATGTGGCTCAAACCGTAGAGCGCTTCGCGCAGCGCGAAGGTCAGCCATGGCCCGACCTTGAGGATGGCAAAACCGTCATCGACCAAAGCGCTCAGCGCGGCGACCGGCTGGTAGTCGGTCGAGTGGGCCTCGAAGACGAATTGCGGCAGGTCTCGCAGCGTGCCGGCGAGCGCCCGGGCGCGTTCCGGCCGGTAGGCGATCACCTCGGCATTGCCGAATTCGACGCCCGGCTGCACGACGACGCCGATCGCCCGCGAGAAGGCCTGGTCGAGGCCGCGCTGGCTGAAGGCATCGCGGTGGATGCGCACCGTCTCGCGGGCCGCCTCCGGTGTCGTCACCGCCAGATGGTCCATCGCTTCCAGGGCGCCGCCCGGCACCGGCACTTCAGTGCCGATGACATAGACAGGCCTGGCGCCGCCTGTTCGTTCAATTGCGGCCTCCGCCACCTCGGCCAGTTCGGCGGCGCGCGCGGCGATCGTGGCGTCGGGCGGTGCCGCGCCTTCGCCGGCGCAGCCCATGCTGGCGTCGAGGTGGATCTTGGTGAAGCCGGCCTCGGCATAGGCATCCACCATGTGCGATGCCTTCTCCATGGCCACAAGTGCCGGCAGGTGCTTCCAGGGATTGGGGCCGAGATGATCGCCGCCGAGCACCAGCCTGTCCAGGGGAAAGCCGGCCTTGCCGGCGATGGCCTCGACGAAGCGGCGGAAATCGCCTGGTGTCATGCCGGTATAGCCGCCTTCGTGGTTGACCTGGTTGCAGGTGGCCTCGATCAGGACGTCGGCGTTGCGCGCCTTGCCGTGGCGCAGCGCCGCTTCGATGACCAGCGGATGGGCCGAGCAGATCGAGGCGATGCCACAGCGTTCGCCGGCCGCATGGCGCGACACTATGGCGGCCAGCCTGTCGGTCGCCTGGCTCATGCCGGTGCTCCGGTCCTGCTGGTCGCGATGAATGCCTCGACCTCGGCCAGCGAGGCGATGCCTTCCATCGGTCCCTTCTTCGTCACCGCCAGTGCGCCGCAGCCATTGGCGATCTCGAGCGCTCTCTTGGGTCCCTCTCCACGCAGCCAGAAGGAGACGAAGGCTGCCGCAAAACAGTCTCCGGCGCCGGTCGGGTCGATTTCGTCGACAACGAATCCGGGTGAAGCGATACGCCCTGACCGGTCGTAGTGAACGGCGCCCTGCGCGCCCTTCTTGACGACCACGGTGGAGATGCCGCGGTCCAGCATTTCGCGCGCCGCGCCCTCCTCGTCGGTTGCCTCGGCGAAGGTGAAGAGTTCCGGCCCGCTCGGCAGGAACACATCGGTCTTCGACAGCACGAAATGCAAGGCGTCGCGCATGCCCGGCAGATCGAGCATCTCCTTGCGGATGTTGGGGTCGAAGGAGACCGTGCCGCCGCGCCTCTTGACGGCTTCGATCCCGTTGCGGGCAACCTCGATCACTTCGGGCGAGAACAGCGATGTGCCCATGACGTGAAAATGGTCGGCGCCGGCCAGCAGCGCGCGCGCTTCCGCGCCCATCTCGATCAGCCCGGCGGCGCTCTGCTTGATGTTGTAGACGAAGTGCCGGCTGCCATCGGTCTCATAGGTGATGAAGGCGGTTCCGGTCGCAGCACCCTGATGGACGGTGATGGCGGAGATGTCGGCGCCGTCGGCGCGCAGGCGCTCGATGTTCAAATGGCCGAAATCGTCGTCGCCCACCGCCGCGATCAGTCCGGCCGGCTGGCCGAGCCGAGCCGCCTGATCGATAAAGATGGCGGGAGCGCCTGACGGAAACGGACCGACCAGCGGGCCGGGAGCGCGAAAACTCTGGCCGATCCGCTCGGCCATGATCTCGACCAGGATCTCGCCGGCGCAAACCAGTTTCTTCATGTCCTCACCATCTGCCGGACCGACGGCGTCCGTTGCTGTGCGCTATCCGCATGTCCGTGCGGGTTCAAAACCTAAGTTGCCATTTTTAAAGCGTCAATAAATAATTTGACGTGCGCAATGCTTTTGCGTTGTAGTGGAAACATGGAAATTTGACTGAATAAGTTCGGTCAAGCAATGCTGCCTCAGCGCAATGGTCGCAAGACTGATTCTGGCCGGTGCGCGAAGGCTGGCATTGAGGGCAAGGAGCCTGAAATATCGATGGCGGAAAAGACGCACCGGACAATGGATGATTTCGCCAGGGCGTCCGGCGTGTCCCGGCCGACCCTGTCGAAGTACTTTGACGATCCGGCCAGCGTGAAGCCGGCGACACGGGCGCGCATCGAGGCGGCGCTTCGTTCGTCCGACTACCAGCCGAATGTTTTTGCCCGCAATCTCAATCGCAAGCGTACCCGCAATGTCGGCATCGTCGTGCCGGCGATCACAGATCCGTTCTACGCGGAGATGGTCAGCCGCATCGAACTGCGCTGCCGCGACGAAGGGTTTTGGCCGATCGTCATCTCCTCGCACGGTTCGCCGAAGCTGGAGGCCGAATCGGTCAGGACGCTGATGTCGCTGAAGGTCGCCGGCGCCATCGTCGCGCCCTTGGGATTGGTCTCCGAGCCCGGCGTCTTCGAGCGGATGAGCGAGGACATCCCGATCGTCTATTTCGACACCTATATCGAAGGCGACACGCCGTTCGTCGGCAATGACAACCACCAGAGCACCTCGACGATCGTGGATTATCTCTGCCGGTCCGGCGAACCGCCGGTCTATGTCGACATCCCGCACGTCAACCACAATTCGAGCGAACGGCTGCAGAGCTATATCGACACGATGCACGCCGCCGGCCTGGAGCCCACCGTTCTCAAGGCGGCGGGCGACTATAGCTGGGACTTCGAGCGCATCGGTCACGAATGGATGGACAGGACGCTCGAGAAAGGCGGCCTGCCGGCCCGCACGCTGCTCTGCGCCAATGACCGTCTCGCCTTCGGCGTGATGTCGGCTGCCTTTTCGCGCGGGCTGAAGATCGGCCGCCGCGCCGATTGTGATTTCCGTGTCGCCGCTCACGACGATCATCCGCTGAGCCGCTACACCTGTCCCGCGCTGACCACCATGGCGCAGGACTTCGCCGCCATGGCTGGCCGCAGCGTCGAGATCCTGCTGGCGCTTCTGGACGAGGCTGACCCGCCCGGCCAGGATCTGGCGCGCAACGTCAAGCTTGGCGCGACCCTGGTGATGCGTCAGTCGGCCTGAACACCCGTCTGCCTCGCTCACCGCTTGCCGCGCGGCCAGTATATACCGACCCATCGAGACGAAGCCATGGATCTGACCCGGCCAGTGTCGCAGCACCAGCGGCACTCCGTCGGTGCGCAGGCGCTCGGCAAAGGCCGTGCCTTCGTCGGCAAGGATGTCGTGGCCGGCGATCACGACGAAGGCCGGCGGTGCGCCGGCAACGCTGGAGGCCAGCAGCGGCGATACGCGCCAATCCGCGATGTCGTCCGGCGTTCGCACATAATGGTCGCGGAACCAGGCCATGGTGGCGGCGGTGAGCCCGAAGCCGTCGCCGAAACGCCGGTAGCTGTCCGCCGTCTGGCGGGCATCGGTGTTGGGATAGATCAGGATCTGGGCGGCAAGCGGTGGCGCCAGCCCGTCGCGGGCAAGCAACGCCAGAACGGCGGCAAGGTTGCCGCCGGCGCTGTCGCCGGCAACCGTAATGCGGGCCGGGTCGATGCCGAGTTCGCCAGCGTTCCGGCCATGAAGCGGAGCGCCGCCGCGCAATCCTCCAGCCCGGCGGGAAACTTGTGCTCCGGCGCCAGCCTGTAGTCGGGGCAGACGACCACGGCGTTGCCGAGATTGGCCAGCCAGCGGCAGATTTCGTCATGCGAATCGAGATTGCCGATGACCCAGCCGCCGCCGTGCAGGTAAAGCACGGCGCGCGCCCCGGTCCGCGGCGCGCCGATACCGCGATGGATGCGGATCGCGACCGGGCCGTTCGGCCCGTCGATCTGCTGCTGTCCGGTTGCCGCGACCGGCTCGTGCTCGCCCTGCTGGGTTGGGAACGAAGCGATATAGGCGGCCCGTGCTGCCGCCACGCTGCCATTCTCGAACGGTTCGCCGCCGGCGGCACGTCCGCTTTCGAGGGCACGCAATGCATCCGGATCGAGTGTCATCGTCATCTCCGCTGCGGGTCAGGCGAGCAGGCCGCGTGCCTCGTCTTCGCTGAGCAGGGCCGGTTGGACGACGTCACCTGTGATCGCAACCGAGCTTTTCGTCTCGCCCGAATGCAGGATCGCTTCCATGATCTCGAGCACATGCAGGGCCAGATTGCCGGAAGCGCGGGGTGTGGCGCCGGTCCGCAGCGAGCGTACCAGATCGGCGACGCCGAGCATGCGGTAATTGGCGCGGTCGGGCGCCGCGTAAGGCCAGTTGCGGTCACCATAGAGTTCGCCTTCGCTGGCGAAATCCTTCCACTCAGCGCCGCGTTCGGACAGCGACACGGTGCCGCCGAACGTGTCCGGGTCGGGCAGGCGCAGTGAGCCCTCGGTGCCGTGCAGTTCGATCGGATGGTTGGAATGCCTGAAGACGTCCCATGATGCGCCGAAGGTGACGGTCGCGCCGGAGCGAAATTCGAGCAGCGACAGCACATTGGTCGGCGTGCCGACCTTGAATTTGGTATTCTTGAACCGCCCTTCGGCCGATATCAGCCGTTCCTCCTGGCCCTTGGTCGCCATCGCCATGACGCGGGCGACCGGCCCGAGCAGATTGACCAACATGGTGAGATAGTAGGGTCCCATGTCGAATACGGGGCCGCCGCCAGGCTGATAGTAGAACTGCGGGTTGGGATGCCAGTGTTCCATGCCGCGTCCCATCATGAAGGCGGTGCCGGTGACCGGGCGGCCGATGGCGCCTTCGTCCATCAGGCGGCGCGCTTTGCGTCCGGCCGCACCAAGGAAGGTATCGGGAGCCGAGCCGAGCAGCAGGCCACGCTTGGCCGCCTCGGTCACCAGCCGGCGCCCGTCGCAGGCCGAGATTGCCAGCGGCTTTTCGGTGAAGACATGCTTTCCCGCCGAAAGGGCGGAGAACGAAATGTCGAAATGCGCCGCCGGAATGGTGAGGTTGAGGACGAGGTCGATCTCGGGGTCGGCCAGCAGCGCATCGACGGCGAGTGCCCGAATGCCGTATTCCTTGGCCCGTAACGCCGCCATCTCGGCCGAAATATCGGCGCAGGCGCGCAATTCGATGCCGCCGAAAAGCGCGGCGTTGCGCAGGTAAGTCATCGAGATGTTGCCGCATCCGATGACGCCTATGCCGAGTCTGGCCTGTGATTTTGCCTGCATTTTCTGTCTTACCCTCCCAATACGGTCCCGCTACCCGATCCGTCGCAATGGTGCCGGATCGCTTTCAAAATCGTTATACAACATTTTAAATATTGACGCGCGTAAAATTTTTATAGAACATGCGGAAATGGCTGGCGACATCGGGAGGCTGCCAGCCTTGGGAGAAGAAAATGACAGACAGGAAAAAACGGCTGGCGGCCGATGCGAATCCGTGGGTCAACGGGTCTTTGGGTTGCGGCCAGGAGACCGCAACGGGTTCAGGCATAGATCACCTTGGCCCCGATTTTATCCAGCTGGCCGCGTATTGGACCGGGCAGGGCATCGTCGGTGATCACCACATGGACGCTCGACAGCGAAAATGCCTTGGAGGTCCCGCTGACGCCCCATTTGCTCGAATCCGCAAGGAGGACAACGCGCCGGGCCATGCGCACCAGGTTTCGCTTCGTTCGCGCCATGTCTTCGTTCACGTCGACCACATCCAGTGACGAGTCGATCGCATGCGCGCCAACAAAGACCTGATGCGCCACCAAGCCGCCAAGAGCCGTGTCGGCATCGGTAATCAGCGTGCTCACCGTGTCTGGATAGACCCGGCCACCGATCATGTGGACGTCGAGCCCGGGCCGATGCATCAGATGCTGCACGATATTCATCGCCGTGGCCGCGACCACGACGTTGTTGAGCGGCGGTAACTGCATGGCAACCTGCATCAATGTCGAGCCGCCGTCGAAGATGACCGATTGGTTGTCCTCGAACAGCTCTACCGCTGCCCGGGCGATGCGTTTCTTCGCATCGAGGTTCGTTTGCATCCGCCTGGCGAACGCGGCTGTGGTCGAATCCGTGGTCCGGGTCACGGCCCCTCCACGGGTCTTGGTCAGTAGTCCCTTGTGGTCCAGTATCTCGAGGTCGGAACGCACCGTGACTTCCGACACGCCAAAATCGTCGGACAAGTCTTTTGTGCGAACCTGTCCGCTGCGTTGCACCTCGCTCAGGATCGATTGGCGTCTCTGCTCTGACAACATTGCCCTGTCCTCGCCTCCATGCACCGAGCAATCGCCCTGGCCTCGGCTCACCTTACCAAAAATACGCAAATTCGAAAGCTTTCGAAAGATTGCATTTATCGTTTCTTTCGCAAACACTGTTTCAGGATTTTGAAACCAACCGATTGGGACATTTTGCACTCATGAGCCTAGGAACCAAAGTGCGCCTTGCGCGCCTCTTCTCGCATCCATCGGGAAACCTTTTTGGCGGCGCGGTCGACCACTTTGTCGGCTATGGCGACGTGCGCAAAGGAGGTCTTGCCGATCTGCCGGGCGCGCTTGCTCGCGTCATGGTGGGCAAACCCGACTACGTCAGCATCCAGCCTGGCACCGCGCGCCACCTGTGGCCGCAATACGCGGGCAAGGCTTCCCTGGTGATCCAGGCCGGCTGCTTCACCCCGGACGATCGCATCAGTGAGCTGATTGCAACGCCCGAGGATGCGGTGCGCGCTGGCGCCGATGCGTTGGCCGTGGCCATTCCGGTACGCGGCGCGACCGAGGGCAAATACATACGCTGGCTGACCGATTCGGTGAATGCGGCGGCCCGCTACGGCATGCCGGTAGTCGCGCATATCTACCCTCGCGATTTCACCGACGGCGCAAAAATCGTCTTCACCCCCGACGAGATCGCCTATGCGGCGCGCATCGGCTACGAGTCCGGCGTCGACGTGATCAAGATCGGCTACACGGGGGATTTCGAGTCGTTCCGAGAGACCGTTCGGACCTGCCCGGTGCCGGTTGTGATCGCGGGTGGCCCGAAGACCGATACACTGCTCGGCGCCCTTCTGCAGACGGCGGACGCCATCCGTGCCGGCGCGCGCGGTGCCGTGGTGGGTCGCAATCTCTGGGGGCATGGCGATCCGGAGAAGGCAGCGATTGCCTTTCGGGGCGTCATTCATGACGGCCTTTCGGCGCAAGACGCCCTGGCGAAGGCAGGTGCCTGAACGATGCCCACCGTCCCTTCAATCCTCGGCTTCGGAGCTATTGCGATCGACGACATCGTTTATGTCGATCAGCCGTTGTCGGCGGGCAAGGGGAAGGTTCTGCAAAGCGCCCGAGCTTTCGGTGGAAACGTCGCGACGGCCCTTGCCGCCGTCGCGCGGCTCGGCGGAACCGTCGGGTTCATCGGATGGCTGGGCAGTGCCGCGGACGACGCCGTGCTGTGCGATCTCGTTGCGAGCGGCGTTGAAACTGCATTCGCGCCGCGCCACCCGCACGCACGCCCGGTGCGCTCGCGGATCACCGTCGGCTCGGATGGGGAGCGGTTCATCGCCTATGACGACGAAGCGATGCTGGGCACCGCGCCGGACTTTCCGGACGAGGTCCTCAGCCGCGCGACAGTCCTGATCGTCGATAGTTACGCGATCCGGTCGCTGGATGTCGTGGTTCGGGCTCGCGATCTCGGCCTTGCGATCCTCGGCGATATCGAATGGAGCAGCGGCCCAGCCACCGAGAGATTGATCGCGCTGTGCGACCATCTTATTCTTCCCCTCGGCTTTGCGCGGGCTGCCACGGGGTGCCGATCGCCCGCCGAGATTCTCGATGCCTTGTGGTTGCCGTCGCGATCCGCCGTGGTTCTGACGGATGGCGGCAGGGGCGTCTATTATCGCGGACGCGACGAGACAGGGCTCTGGCACCTGCCTCCGCATCGGGTCGCCGTCATCGATTCGACCGGCGCCGGTGACTGCTTTCATGGCGCCTATGCCCTTGCATTGGAGCGCGGGGCCGACACCGCGCGCCGGGTCGCATTCGCGGCCGCGGCGGCGGCCCTTTCGATAACGGGGCGAGGCGGGCGCGAGGCGCTTCCGACCGACGGCCAGGTCATGGAATTCCTGGCATCGACGAATGCGCCGTCGGCAGTCGAACTGAAATATGCGCAGCTCGATACTGGAGCCTGAACTATCGCAGTATTTCGCAGGTGAACATAAGTCGAGGAGAATTATAGAAAGCGGTGGATTAGACTTGTGGAGGGAGGAAGATGGCAGAAGTCATTCTTGAGAATATCTGCAAAACCTACGGGAACAATTTCAACGCGATCGACCACTTGAACCTATCGGTCGAGGACGGTGAGTTTTTGATTCTCGTCGGGCCATCCGGCTGCGGCAAATCCACCGCGTTGCGGATGATCGCGGGATTGGAGGACATCACCAGCGGCAGCCTTCGGATCGGCGGGATCGACGTCGTCGACATGCCGCCCAAGGACCGCGACATCGCGATGGTCTTCCAGAGCTACGCGCTCTACCCGCATATGACCGTGTTCGAGAACATCGGCTTTTCGATGCGGCTGGCAGGCAAGCCGAAGGCCGAGCGCAAGAAGCGCGTGGACGAGATCGCCAAAACCCTTCAATTGACGTCGCTGCTGGACAGCAAACCCGCGAACCTTTCAGGCGGACAGCGTCAACGGGTTGCCATGGGTCGCGCCATGGTGCGAGAGCCGGCCGCCTTTCTCATGGACGAACCTCTTTCCAATCTGGACGCGAAACTGCGTGTTCAGATGCGCGCTGAAATCACCAGCCTGCAAAAGCAGCTCGGCGTCACGACCATATACGTGACCCACGACCAAACCGAAGCGATGACGATGGGGGACAGGGTCGCGGTGTTGAAGGGCGGCGTGCTGCAGCAGGTCGACACCCCCAAGAGACTCTATGAATCGCCGGTGAACGCCTTCGTTGCCGGCTTCATCGGTTCTCCTTCGATGAACCTTTTCGAGGCGACCCTGACGGGCGACGACCTGATTTCCGGCACCTTCGCCGTCCGGCTGCAGGATGAGGCCTTCATCCGCAGGCCGGGCTTGAGATCGTATGCAGGACGCAAGGTCGTGTTCGGGATCCGACCGGAGCATCTCTATGACAGCAGCCTCGAATCCGGACGCAAGTATCAGACGATACCGGCAAAGGTGACCTCGATCGAAGAGCTCGGATCCGAGCACATCGTCCATCTGAACATCGATGCGGTCAGGGTGGACTCCGGCGACCCGGACGCGGTGGAGGATTTCGGCCGGGCGTCGAACGCGGTGGCGAAATTCGAACCGGTCAGCGCAGTCCGCTCCGGCTCGGAAATCCAGTTGGCCATGGATGACGTCAAGCTGCATTTCTTCGATCCCGAGACGCATCTGGCGATCTGAAGATCCGTGGCAACGCCCGCAGGCGAGGGCAGGCGTCTGCGTAAGAAGACTTCTGAATAACCAGACGATCGGCGGCATTGTGCGGTCGATCCCCAGAGAAGGAGGAGAATATGACGTTCCGTATAAAACCCGCGATGCTGAAAATAGCCGCGGCCGCATGGTTGCTTGGCGCAACCGGCGCCATGGCGGACACGACGCTGGAATTCACCCAATGGTGGGAGCCCGAATTGCCGGCTGGCTCGCTCAGGGCGATCATGGATGACTTCGAGGCCGCGAACCCCGGAATCAAGGTGACGCTGGTCAGCGGCCCCTACGCGACCACGCGAGACCAGATCTCGGTTGGTGCGGCAACCGGAACGCTCAGCGACGTCGTCGGCCTCGACGGCGCCTGGGTAAACAATCTGAACGCGCAGAACGCGCTGGCCGACATGAACCCCATGATGGACGCAAGCGGCTTCGACAAGAGCCAGGTCGCGGATATCATCAAGGTGGACGGCAAGGCGGTGATGTTCCCGGTCGCTTCGTTCGTCTATCCGGTATTCGTGAATTTGGACCTCGCCGCCCAGGCAGGCGTGGCCAAGCTGCCGTCGACCCGCGCGGAATTTCTCGAAGCCGCCAAGAAGATGACGCACGCCGACAAGAACCAGTATGGCTGGGTGCTGCCCCTGTCGCTGCAAACGCCGTCCGGTGTCCAGAACGACATGATGTCGTGGGTCTGGGCTTCGGGTCAATCGATGATGGCGAACGGCAAGCCCGACCTCGAGGGCAAACCGGTGGTGGATATGCTCACCTTCGTCAAATCACTCAACGACGCCGGCACCATCTCGCCCGGCATCGCCACCAAGACCGAGCAGGAAAAGGTCGAGGAATTCGTCAACGACCGCGTCGGGATGATGATCGACTCGCTCGCGCATGTGAACCTTATCCGCAAGCGCAATCCCAAGCTGAACTTCGACCTCATCCCGGTCCCGGTCGTGGAAAACTATACCGGAAAGCGCGGGCTTCCCTATGCCTCCTGGGGCATCGGTATCTCCGCGGCCTCCAAACACCAGGAGGAGGCGTGGAAACTCGTCCAGTATTTGATGAGCGAAAAGGTGAACGCCAAGCTCGTTTCGCTTGCAAACGCCTTCCCGGGCAACGTCAACGCCAAGCCTGACTTTGTGACGTCCGACAAGGCTTTCGGCAAGGCTTTCGAGATCTTCAAGACCGGCTATCTCGCCAACGAGTTCACGGGCCTGCCGGTGGCTGAAGACTTGATGACCCAGTTCGACGTGCAGGCTCAAAAGATGCTGGCCGGTGAGCAAAAGCCGGAAGAGGCGGCCGCTGCCGCGCAAAAGGGCTGGATGGCGAAATTCTGATCGCCGTGCTCCGCTCTCGCGGCCCACTTATCGGTTGGCCTGCCATTAGGCGGGCCAACCGGCAGATGACGAACCTGAATGGTATTTGAAGCTCTTTTCTCTTGTCGCGAGGTTGCCACCATGACCCGGCAGAAGCGCTCCCACCACAAGCTCAAACGAGCTGTGGCGCCCTATCTCTATCTGTCGCCCTCGCTGCTCATAGTCGGGCTCCTGATGCTGTTGCCGATGGTGACGGTGATTGCCTATTCCTTTCAGAACAGCGCGGTACTGCGTCGTGATCCATCCTTTGCCGGGCTAAAGCACTACCAGGCGATCTTTGACGATCCCGTGTTCTGGGCTTCGCTGTGGCATACGCTCTATTTCACATGCATGAGTGTCGTTTTCCATATGACCATCGGCATGGTCTTCGCACTCATGCTGAACAGCGACCGCATCAATCCGACGCTGCGCAATGTGCTGCGCGTGCTCTACATACTGCCTTGGCTGTTCACCGCGGTGATCATTGCCGTGATCTGGCGTCTCTTGCTTGAGCCGAACGGTGTCGTGAACAGCATTCTCATGCAGATGGGCATCGTCGGTTCCAAGATCGAGTGGTTTTCCTCGCCCGAGACCGCGCTGCACGCCGTGACTTTCGCCAATATCTGGGCGGGCTACCCGCTTTTCATGGTCAGCCTGCTCGCAGGTCTGCAAGGCATTCCCAAGGATTTCTACGAGGCCGCCGATATCGACGGGGCGAGGGCCTACCAGAAGCTGATCTTTATCACCATCCCGCAATTGATGCCGATCATCATCAGCATCTCGCTGCTCGACTTCATCTGGACCATGCAGGTCTTCCCGTTGATCTGGATAACCACGGGCGGCGGGCCGATCTACGCGACCGAGGTCCTCAGCACTTACACCTACAAGCTGGCGTTTTCGAGCTACAACCTGTCCCAGGCGTCGGCGAGCGCTGTGGTCATCCTGCTGATCTCTCTCGGCCTGACGCTGTTCTATATTCGCTATCAGCGGGCCAGGTAGGACGCCATGAGGAAACAGAACTCCGGCAAAGACAAACTGATCACCGTCGCGCTGCATATTGCTCTTGCGGCAGGGCTGTTCTTCGCAGCCTTCCCGATCTACTGGATGCTCAGCAGCTCGTTCAAGTCGAATACCGAAATCTTTGCCCTGCCACCAACCATCCTGCCAAAGGCCTTCACGCTGGAAGCGTATGCAGCCATCCTTGGCGACCCGGTAAAGCTTCGCTTCTTCTTCAACAGCTACTTCGTGGCGGGAGCGGTGACCGTGCTGACAGTGCTGATCGCCTTGCTGGCGGCCTACGGGTTCAGCCGCTTCAACTTCCGCGGCAAGGGCAGCCTGAACACGCTCATCATCAGCACGCAGACGATCCCGCCGATCACACTTTTGATCCCCTTCTTCGGGCTTGTCGTTTCGTACGGTATCTTCGACACCTATGTCGCGCTGATCCTGACCTACCTGGTGTTTACGTTGCCCTATGCGATCCTGCTGATGACAGGGTACCTGAACACGTTGCCACGCGATCTCGATGAAGCCGTCGCCGTTGACGGCGGCACGAGTTGGACAGCGCTCTGGCGAGTGATCGTCCCGATTTCTCTGCCTGGTATCGTGGCGACGTCGGTCTACACCTTCCTGTTATGCTGGAACGAATTTCTCTTTGCGCTGACGCTGACGAAGTCCACGTCCATGCGCACCGTCCCGATCGGCATACAGCTGTTGATGGGACAGCACGCCTTCGAATGGAACCAGATGATGGCGATGAGCGTGCTCGGCTCGCTACCGCTCTTGCTCATCTACCTCGTTGCCCAGAGGTTCTTCCTCGCCGGCATGACCGCGGGCTCGGTCAAGTAGGATGTCTATCCCAAGGAGAACTGACGAAGCAGGTCCCCGTGTATTGCAATAGATCATTGGACCCTATCTGCTGGCGGGCGATATCGCCGCGGCCTCGGCCGTCGTCCCGCTCCGCTGATCATGCTCGTGCTGTTCTTCCAGCGCCACATCATCGAAAGCCTGACGCAGGGCCGCCTCAAGGAATAGGCGGAATCAAGGAATGAAAGGATGAACGTGAAAGACCTCAAAGTAGGCTGCCAGACCTTCACCTGGGAAATGCTGGGCAAGAACTGGACTGGCGGCCCCGACGATCTGTTGAAGGCGATCGCGGATGGCGGCTACGCCGGCATCGAGATCACCGACACCATGATCGGCCGCTACGCCGGCAAGCCAGCCGAGTTCGCCGCCGCGTTGAAGTCGTCCGGCCTGGCGCTCATTTCCTTCGCCTTCGGTTCGAAGAGCGGCTTCACGCTGAAGGATGAGATCGGCGCCGACCTCGAAACCGCCAGGCGCTGGATCGATTTCGTGGCAAACTTTCCCGATGCGCTGGTGTCGATGGGCTCGGCGACCATCGTCTCCAACGGGCCGCGCGACGACAAATTCGCCATCGCGGCCGAGCTGTACAACAAGGCCGGCGAGCTCGGCCGCAAGGCCGGTGTCCAGGTCGCGGTGCATCCGAGTTCGCATCACAACACACTGCTGTTCGACCGCGCCGATTACGACGCGATCTTTGCCTTGCTCGACGCCGATCTGGTCGGCTGGGTGCCGGATACCGGTCACATCCTGCGCGGCCACAAGGACATGGCCGATACGCTCACCACCTACCGCGACCGCATTCGCTACATCCACCTCAAGGACGTCGACGCCAAGGGCACGTGGGCGATGCTGGGCAAAGGTGTTTGCGACACGCCACAAGTCATCGAGATCGCCGGTACCGCGCCGAACTTCAACGGCTGGCTGGTGCTGGAAGAAGAATCCGACACCGCGGCAGCCGATCCGGCCGGTGCGGTCAAGACCAACCGCCAGACGATGCGCGGCTACGGGGCCTGAGACGATGATCAAGAAACAGGACAGACGCCTCAGGGTCGGTGTGCTCGGCTGCGGCCCGATCGCGCAGTTCGCGCATCTGGAATCCTGCGTCAAGGCCGGCAATGCCGACCTCCACGCCATCTGTGACGCGGCACCCGATCTGCTCGCCCGCATGGGTGCCACCTATGAGCCGCAGAAGATGTATGCCGACTATGACGCCATGCTCGCCGATCCCGAACTGGAAGCGGTCATCGTCGCCACGTCGGATGCCTATCACGTGCCGATGTCGATCAAGGCGCTCGATGCCGGCAAGCATGTTCTCTGCGAAAAGCCGATCGGCACTTCGATCGAGGAAGGCGAGGCCCTGGCGGAGGCGGTCAAGCGCTCCGGCAAGGTGCTGCAGGTCGGGCACATGAAGCGTTTCGACCCGGCACTGGAGGCCGCGCGCGACTTCGTCCGCGACGAGATCGGCGAGGTGCTGGCGCTGAAGGCCTGGTATTGCGATTCCACCCACCGCTACACCAACACCGATGCCGTGCAGCCGCTTCCCGTCACCAGCAAGCTGGCGAAGAAGCCGGGCGGGAATCCCAAGGCCGATCTCAGGCAATATTTCATGCTGGCGCACGGTTCGCATCTCGTCGATACGGCGCGCTTCCTCTGCGGCGAGATCGTCGCCGTGCGCGCCCGCCTCAACGAGCGCTTCGGCGCCTATTGCTGGTTCGTCGAGGCCGAATTCGCCAGCGGTACACTCGGCCATCTCGACCTGACCGTCGCCGTGCGCATGGACTGGCACGAAGGGTTTCAGCTCTACGGCGAGAATGGCTCGGTCATCGCCAAGACGTTCAACCCCTGGTTTTTCCGCGCCAGCGAGGTCGATATCTTCCACGAGAAGGACGCGACCACGCGAAAACCGCTCGGCGCCGACGGCCATTTCTTCCGTCGCCAGCTCGAAGGCCTTGCCGACACGGTTCTGAACGGCGCGCCGATGCGCGGCGCCAATGTCGAGGACGGCATCGCCTCGATCCGCGCCATGGTGGCGATTGCCCGTTCTGTCGAGACTGGCGAACGGGTTGAACTCGCCTTGGTTTCGGGTGCCGTCTGATGCGCCTCGGCATCTTCGCCAAGACTTTTCCGGGCACCGATCCGGCCGCCGTCTTGGCCGCGGTCAAGCAGGCCGGATACGAGACGACGCAGTTCAATCTCGCCTGCGCCGGCCTGCCGTCGATGCCGGACGTCGTGCCGGTGGATGCCGTCGCCGCCATCCGCGCCGCCGCGCGATCGTCAGGCGTTTCGCTGGCCGCGCTGTCGGGCACCTACAACATGGCGCATCCCGACAAGGCTGCGCGCGACGATGGGCTGAGGCGGCTTGGCGTCGTCATCGAGACGGCCGCTGCTTTGGATATCCCGCTGGTCACACTCTGCACCGGCTCACGCAATGCCGCCGACCAGTGGGCTTACCACTCCGACAATGCTGATCCGTCCGCCTGGTCCGACATGGCCGCCGAGATGGAAAAGGCCCTGGCGCTGGCCGGGAACGCCGGCGTCGATCTCGGCATCGAGCCCGAGCAGGCCAACATCGTCACCTCGGCCGGGGATGCGATGCGCCTGATCGGCGACATGGGTTCGAAGCACCTGAAGATCGTGCTCGACCCCGCCAACCTGTTCGAGCATGCGACACCGGAGGAAGCGCGCACCATCGTCGCCGCCGCGATCGATGAGGCAGCCGGCCACATCGCCATGGCGCATGCCAAGGACCGTTTCGCCGACGGCCGCTTCGCCACATCAGGCCAGGGCGTCGTCGACTTCCCGGACTTCGTCGCGCGCTTGAAGGGCGTGGGTTTCGATGGCGCGCTCGTCACGCACGGCTTGCCCGCCGATGAAGCTCCTGGCGTCGCAATCTTCCTGCGAAGGCTGCTCTGATGGGTGTCGCGCCGACGATCATGCTGCGCGGCGATGCAGCGCTCCGTGTCTTCGACATGGGGCAGGGTCTTCCCATCGTCTTCCAGCATGGCCTCGGCGGCGATGCCGCCCAGGTGGCGCAGAACTTTCCCGACGGCCCGTCGCGCCGCCGGCTGACCGTCGAATGCCGTGCGCAAGGCGGCGCCAGTGCCGGCAGCGAGCGTCCGTTCTCGATCGCGATGTTCGCCGAAGATGTGCTGGCTGCCGCCGATGCGGCGGGAATGGAGCGCTTCGTCGCCGGCGGTATCTCGATGGGTGCCGCCGTTGCACTGCACCTGGCGGCTCGGCATCCCGAGCGCGTCTCTGGCCTCGTGCTGGTGCGTCCGGCCTGGGCTTTCGACGCGGCGCCTCAAAACATGCAGCCTTACGTCGAAGTGGCGGAACTCATCGACCGGCTTCCGCTGGACGAGGCGCGCGATGCCTTCGCGTCATCCGCGACGGCAACCCGCTTTCGCAGCGAGGCCCCGGACAACCTCGCTTCGTTGCTCGGCTTCTTCGAGCGCGAGAATGCAACCGTCTTCGCCGAGGTAATGCAGTCGATCGCCAATGATGGGCCTGGTGTAACGCGGGCCGAAGCCGCCGGCCTTGCAAGGCCCACGCTGGTCATCGGCAGCGGCATCGATCTCGTTCATCCCTTGGCGACCGCCCGCGAACTGGCGGAAACGATCCCGAACGCGGTCTTCGCCGAGGTGACGCCGAAGACTCTCGACAAGAACAGCCATTTCGCCGAAATCCGTGCCGCCATCGGTGGGTTTCTCGAGAGAGATTTCAACAACCAGGACCAGTCATGATCTCGAAACCTTTGTCAGGCCCGGCCGCCATCGCCGCATTGCCGCGCGACCGTCTCATCGCCGAATTCTCATCGTGGTCTGCCAATCTCTCCAATTTCGAGAGCGACCTCAGGCGCATCGAACCCTATGTCGATCTGCACCACATCGATGTCGCGGACGGCCATTTCGCGCCGTCCTTCCTGTTCTTCCCCGATCTCGTCGCCCGCATTGCCAAACTGACGGCCAAGCCCATTCACGTCCATCTGATGGTCGATGGGGCAATCGTCGAAGAACAGACCCGCCAGTTCATCGAGGCCGGCGCCGACATGATCAGCGTCCATGCCGAGAATGGCGAATCGGGTTTGCGCGCGGTGCGGCTGGCGCGTGCACTCGGCGCCGAAGCCGGCGTCGTGTTGAGGCTGGAAACGCCGGTCGAGGCGGTGACGCCTTTCGTTTCCGAGGTGGCTTTCGTCACGCTTCTCGGCACCGCGATCGGGGTCAAGGGCCAGGGCCTGTCGGAGAAAGCCTGCGACAGGCTGGGCGAGGCCCGCGCTATCCTGCGGAACGCCGGCCGCGAGGCGGCTGTGGTGCTCGCCGCCGATGGCGGCATCCGCCACGGAACCGTGCCGCGGCTTCGCGCGGCAGGCGCCGAGACCGTGGTGCTCGGTTCGCTCGCTTTCGGCGACAAGGATCTCGCCGGCCGCATCGGCTGGCTGCATGGCTTGAAGGTCGCGGCATGAGCATTGAAGCCGCCCTCGCGATCGACCTTGGCGGCACGGAGCTTCGTGCCGCCCTGGTCGATCGCGAGGGCAAGATACTGGCCTTCGCCGCGGTGCCGACGCAGGCGCAGGCGGGCCCCGATGCAGTGATCGGCCAGATCGAGGCGCTGGCCGCGACCGTCCATGCCGAGGCGCCGGGGCTGTCGATCCTCGGCGTCGGCGTCGGCGCGCCGGGTCCGCTCGATCCGCTGGCCGGCATCGCCGTCGGACCGCCGACGCTGGCCGGCTGGCAGGACGTGCCGCTGGCCGACATCCTCGAGCGGCGGCTCGGCCTGCCGGTAAGGCTGGAGAACGACGCCAATGCGGCCGCACTTGGCGAATGGCGCTTCGGCGCCGGCCACGGCGCTCGCTCGCTGGTCTTCGTCACCGTCTCGACCGGGATCGGCGGCGGCGTCGTCGCCGACGGGCGTATCCTGCACGGTCGCCGCGGTCTTGCCGCCGAGATCGGCCATATGACCATCACCAACGAGGGCGAGCGCTGCGTCTGCGGCGTCGTCGGCTGCTTCGAGGCCATTGCCTCCGGCACCGCGCTCGGCCGCCGCGCCGATGCCGCCACGTCAGCCTTCGATGGCTCCACGCTGCGCCGCCTGTCGGCCAACGCCGAGGTCACCGGCCGCCACGTGGTCGAGGCAGCCAGGCTGCAGGACGATCTCGCTTTGGCCCTGCTCGAGGAGGAGGCGCGTTGGCTCGGCGTCGGCTTCACCAACCTCTTGCATCTCTATTCGCCCGACGTGCTGGTCGTCGGCGGCGGCATCGCCAATGGCTTCGACCTGATGGCACCTGTCATCGGGGCGACCATCCGGCAGCGCGCCATGCGCGCCTATCGCGATGTGCCGGTCCTCCAGGCCCAGCTCGGCCGCCACGCCGGGCTGGTTGGTGCCGCCAGCCTTGTCCTGTTCGACGATTTGGGCACGTTGGCGGCTCCCATGCCGGTCGGCCCAAGCACATATCCGGACACGAGGAGGGACTTCAATGGCTGAGCTCAAGCTGCGCGGCCTGATCGCGATGCAGGCCGATCCGTCGCGCTGCCATTTCTCGGCGCCAAAGGCAGCTCGCCGCTGCGCAAAGCCGTCTGACATCACGGACATAAGCCGATGGCCGCAAGCTGAGTGCTTGCGGCCATCGTCATTTCACGGAACGGCGGGTTACTCGGCGGGAACGATGTCCGCCGGCAGGCTGTCGTCGGCCGTGCCAGCCAATGCCCTGGCCAGCTTGGCTTCGTCGAGTTCGCCCTCCCAGCGCGCGACGACCAGCGTCGCCACCGCATTGCCGACGAAGTTGGTCAGCGCCCGGCATTCCGACATGAAGCGGTCGACGCCAAGGATCAGCGCCATGCCGGCGACCGGCACCGAGGGAACCACCGAAAGCGTCGCGGCCAAGGTGATGAAGCCGGCCCCTGTGATGCCGGCGGCACCTTTCGAAGAGAGCATGGCAACCAGCAGCAGCAGGATCTGGTCTGATATCGACAGATGGATGTTCGTCGCCTGGGCGATGAACAGCGCCGCCAGCGTCATGTAGATGTTGGTGCCGTCGAGATTGAAGGAATAGCCGGTCGGGATGACCAGCCCGACCACCGAGCGCTTGGCGCCGGCCTTTTCCATCTTCTCCATCAGTGAGGGCAGTGCGGCTTCCGACGACGATGTGCCCAACACCAGGAGGAGCTCTTCCTTGATGTAGCGGATCAGCGACAGGATCGAGAAGCCGTTGTAGCGGCAGACCGCGCCGAGCACGACGAAGACGAACAGGAACGAGGTCGCGTAGAAGGTTCCGACCAGCATGGCGAGGTTGATGACCGAGCCGATGCCGTATTTGCCGATGGTGAAGGCCATCGCGCCGAACGCGCCGATCGGCGCTGCCTTCATCAGCACGCCGACCAGCTTGAACATCGGCGCCATCAGCGCCTGCAGGAAATTGAGCACCGGTGTGCCCTTGTCGCCGACCAGCGCCAGCGCGATGCCGAACAGCACCGAGAAGAACAGCACCTGCAGGATGTCGCCGTCGGCGAAGGCGCCGACGATCGTGCCGGGGATGATGTTCATCAGGAAGCCGGTGACCGACTGGTCATGCGCCTTGGCGGCGTAAGTGTTCACGGTCGATGCGTCGAGCGTCGCCGGGTCGATGTTGAAGCCGGCGCCCGGCTGCACGACATTGGCCACGACAAGGCCGATGATGAGCGCAAGCGTCGAGAAGGTGAGGAAGTAGAGCATCGCCTTGCCGGCGACGCGGCCGACCTTCTGCAGGTCGCTCATGCCGGCGATGCCGGTTGCGACCGTCAGGAAGATGACCGGGGCGATGATCATCTTGACCAGCTTGATGAAGGCATCGCCGAGCGGCTTCATGCTCTCGCCGATCGACGGATAGTAATGGCCGAGCAGGATCCCGACGGTGATTGCTACGAGCACCTGCACGTAGAGCTGGGCATAGAGGGGCTTGCGCTGCGCGGCGGGCGCGGCGGATTGGTCTGCGATATGCATCGAACTCTCCCTGGCCGGATGGACGGAACCCGCCCTGCGTGACTTCTCCCATCGCGGCGCTCCGGTTGCCCGCCGCTGCAAGGACTTTAGCAAGCGCTGTGCCAGATGGCGGATAGGCCGAAATCCCCGGGTTTCAGCCGTTCCTGCCCTGCTGTCGACGGAGACCTGTGCGGATTTCCGCACAGGTCGTGTTTGCCCTGGCGGAATTTCGCATTAGACTGGGGCCAAAGCCGTGCAGGGAAGGGAGAGGGCCGACGCCGCGACAGCGCATCGATAGCGAAGCCCCAGGGTTTCACGCCCGCGACCTGTTGCGCGAAGCGGTAGTGCGCCTGCGCGGCGGCCGTTGGCTGCTTGCGGCGATCGCGCTCGCGGTCCTGGTCGGCGCAGTCGCGGTTGCCGGGCGCATCGCCGAGGATCAGGCCGCCGGCAACTTGCGCGACGGGGCACTGGCCGCCTTGCCGCTGGCGGCCGGAACCCTGACCGGCGAAATCGAAAAGCAGCGTCTCGTGCCGCTGGTGCTGGCGCGCGACGATGCGGTGCGCGACGCGCTGCGCCGCGCCGGGAAAGTCGAGGAAACCGCTCTCGACGCCAAGCTGAAGGCCATAGCCGGCGATGCATCGGCCTCGGCCATCTATGTCATCGACACGGCGGGCATGGCGATATCAGCCAGCAATGCCGGCCAGCCGGACAGCTTTGTCGGCATCGACTATAATTTTCGTCACTATTTCACCGATGCGATGGCCAACGGCGCGGCCAGCCAGTATGGCCTCGGCACGATCAGCGGCAAGCCGGGTCTCTACCTCGCCGGCCGTGTCGACGACGGTGGCAAGCCGCTTGGCGTCGCGGTTCTGAAGGTTGAACTCGGCGGTGTCGAAGCCAATTGGCGGGCGAGCGGCTTTCGCGTTTTCGTCACCGACGAGCGCGGCGTCGTTCTGGCCACCAGCCAGCCCGATTGGCGCTTCCATGCGCTGGCGCCGCTCTCCGCCGCGGACGCCGCCGCGGCGCATGACCGGCTTCAACTGGTCGACGCCGCCTTCGAGCCGCTGCCGATACGGCGTGGCGCCGGTGACGGTCTGGCGACAATCGACGAAGCCGGAAAATCGCGCCGGTTCGTCGAGGTGGTGCAGGACTTGCCCGGTGCCGTCCCCGGCTGGCGCCTGTGGCTGCTGACGCCCGCCGATGCCGCCCTGGCCTCCGCCGCCAACACGGCGCGCCTGACGACACTGCTCGGGCTGCTGCTGATGGGGCTGCTTGCCTATGTGTTCACCCGGCGCCGTCGCACACGCCGGCTGCGGCAGGAGGCGCTGGCGCGCATGAACACCGAGCTCGAGAGCCGCGTCAGCACCCGGACCGCCGAATTGACGCGATCGAACACGGCCCTTGCCGGCGAAATCGCCGAGCGCGAAAACGCCGAGGCCAAGGTCCGCCGGCTGCGCGACGATCTCGCCCAGGCCAACCGGCTCTCCATCCTCGGCCAGATCGCCGCCGGCGTGGCGCATGAGATCAATCAGCCGGTCGCCGCGATCCGCACCTATGCGGAGAATGCCGGCCGCTTTCTCGAGGCCGGCAAGACCGAACCGGCGAGCGGCAATCTGACCTCGATCGTGTCGATGACCGAACGCATCGGCGCCATCACCGGCACGCTGCGCACTTTTGCCCGCCGGCCCGGCACTGCTGCATCGCCTTTGCCGGTGCGCGAGGCGATCGAGGGTGCGCTGTCGCTTCTGTCCGGCCGCATCCGCGATTCCGGCGTCACCATCGTCAGGCCGCGCGGTAACGCATCGCCATTGGTGATGGCAAGCCGCATCCGGCTGGAGCAGATTCTCGTCAACCTGTTGCAGAATGCGCTGGACGCCATGAAGGACAGGCCCGATCCCCGCATCGAGATCGACCTCGCCGAACGTGGCGACAGGGTGCTGATTTCGGTGCGCGACAATGGTCCCGGCCTCGGGCCGGAAGCCGGCGGCAATCTGTTCATGCCGTTCCAGACCACCAAGGAAAAGGGGCTTGGCCTCGGCCTGGTGATCTCGCAGGAGATCGCCCAGGAATTGGGCGGCACGCTGCGGCTCGACCCCGACACGGCCAGCGGCGCATCCTTCACCATCGACTTGAGGCGGATCGAATGACGCAGGGATCAGGGCTGGTGGCGCTCGTCGACGACGATGCGGACCTGCTTCACGCCACCACGCAACTGCTTGAACTTGCCGGCTTCACGGTGATCGCGCTCGACGCCGCCGAGGCAGCGCTTGGTGTCGTCGACACGGATTTCGATGGTGTGGTCGTCAGCGATATCCGTATGCCCGGCATGAACGGTCTGCAGCTCTTCGACCGCGTCAAGGCTGTTGACCCCGACTTGCCGGTGATCCTGGTCACCGGGCATGGCGATGTCGATCTTGCCGTCGCCGCGCTCAAGGACGGCGTCTATGATTTCATCCCGAAACCCTATGCGGGGGAGCGCCTGGTCGAGGCCCTGAAGCGGGCATCGGAGAAGCGGCGGCTGGTGATGGAAAACCGGCGGCTGCGCGAAGCCGCGGCACTTGCCGCCGACGGCATGCCGTTGATCGGCGAGGCGCCCGCCATCCGCCGACTGCGTGAAACCTTGCGCCAGATCGCGGACATGGACGTCGACGTGCTGGTGGAAGGCGAGACGGGAACCGGCAAGGAAGTGGTGGCCGACCTCCTGCACCGGTGGGGCCGCCGCCGCGCAAAGCCCTTCGTCGCATTGAACTGCGGCGCTCTGCCCGAAACCGTCATCGAAAGCGAGCTGTTCGGCCATGAGGCCGGCGCGTTCACCGGCGCGCAGCGGCGGCGGATCGGCCGGATAGAGCACTCCAGCGGCGGTACGCTGTTCCTCGACGAGATCGAATCCATGCCGCCGGCGTTGCAGGTCAAGCTCTTGCGGGTGCTGGAGACGCGCAGCCTCACCCCGCTCGGCTCGAACGAGACGCGGCGCCTCGATCTCAGGGTCGTCGCGGCGACCAAGGTCGATCTCGGCCGGCCCGACCAGCGCGGCGATTTCCGCGAGGACCTCTATTTCCGCCTCAACGTGGTGACGTTGCGCATTCCGCCCTTGCGCGAGCGGCGCGGCGATATCGCGATGCTGTTCGGCCATTTCCTCGGCAAGGCGGCGGAGCGGTTTGGCCGCCCTGTCGCCAGGGCGAACGCCGCCGTGAGCCATCATCTCCAGTCGCATGACTGGCCGGGCAATGTGCGCGAGCTCGCGCATTTCGCCGATCGCGTCGCGCTCGGACTTGGGCCTGAGGACGAAGCCGGGTCCTCGCCCGCACGATTGCCGAAGCCGGCCGCCGCACTGCCCGAGCGAGTCGGGCAATATGAGGCGCAGCTCATCCGCGACGCGCTGCGCGATCATGGCGGCGACGTGCGCGGCGCCATCGACGCGCTCGGCGTGCCGCGCAAGACGTTCTACGACAAGCTCAAGCGCTACGGCATCGCCGCATCGGACTTCCGCCCTCTCGACGCTTCCAACCGCGCAATCCGGAAAGAGCCATGAACACGACACTTGAAACGACGGCAAATCCCCAGCCGGAAGAACTCGCCTTTCTCAGTGAACGGCTGACGGCGTTCAACGACGGCAATGTCGGCGCGTCCGAAAGGAAGGCGCTGGCCGTGTTCGTGCGCGACGAGGACGGCACTGTCGTCGCCGGCATCTCGGGCTACACCGCCTGGGGCTGGCTCTACGTGCAGTGGCTGTGGGTCGACGAAAGGCTGCGCGGCCAGCACATGGCAGGCCAGATGCTGGACGCAGCCGAGCGCGAAGCCGTGGCGCGCGGCTGCCAAAATGCCTGGATCGACACTTTCAATCCCAACGCCGCCAAGGTCTATCAGCGGCAGGGTTATCAACCTTTTGGGACGCTGGCCGATTTCCCGGTCGGCCGCAGCCGAATTTTCCTGCGGAAGAATCTATCGCCGGCGTGATCAGCCAGCCAGCTTTCCGCCGCGCATCGGCCGCGGTGCGCCGGTCGTGCTCGGGAAACTGATCGGCAGGCCGCGCAGCACGCGCACCGCGAGGAAGGCAAAGCACTCCGCCTCCACCGCGTCGCCGCTCCAGCCGAGGCTTTCGGCCAGCACCACCTCGACGCCGGCGCGGCTGGCGAGCATGGCCATCATCGTCGGGTTGTGGCGGCCGCCGCCGCTGACCACCAGCTTCTTCGGCCGGCTTGGCAGAAGGTCGAGCGCCTTGCCGACTGCGGCGGCAGTAAACGCGGTGAGCAGGGCCGCGCCATCCTCGGCGTTCAGGCCGTCGGCCATGGCGGCGCTGAAGTCGAAACGGTCGAGCGATTTTGGATAGGCCTTGGTCAGATAAGGATGCTGGAGCAGCTTGGCGAGCCGGGCCTCGTCCACCTTGCCCGCGCGGCCCAGCGCGCCGTCGCGGTCCATTTCACCGAGCCCTTTCGACTTGATGAAATCGTTGAGCGGCGCATTGGCGGGGCCGGTATCGAAGGCGATGACATTGTCGGCGCCGTCCCACCAGGTGATGTTGGCGACGCCGCCGAGATTGAGCACGGCCACCTCGCCACTGGCGCCGGCGCTGCGCATCAGCGCGGTGTGATAGGCGGCTGCCAGTGGCGCGCCTTGCCCGCCGGCGCGCATGTCGGCCGAACGGAAATCATAGGCGACCTTGGTGCCGAGGATCTCATGCATCAACTCGCCGTCGCCAAGCTGGCGGGTCTGGCCGAACCGTCCGACCTGCGGCGCGCGATGCAGCACGGTCTGGCCGTGAAAGCCGACGACGCCGATATCGGCCATCGTCATGCCGTACCCTTCGACGAGTTCCTTCACCGCCGCCGACTGCGCACGCGTCAGCGCCTCTTCCGCCTTGCTGAAGATCGCCGGTTCCGGCCCGGTGAAATTCCAGGCCCGTGCCGCCGTCAGCGTCTCCTCCAGCAAGGAGCGGATCGACGGCGGATATGGCATCAGCCGGTAGGTGCCAAAATCCTCGATCCGCTCGCCATCCGTCTTGATCAGGGCGACATCGATGTTGCCGTCAAGCACGGTACCGGTCATCAGGCCGGCAGCCCAGATTGGTTCCATGGTCTATCCCTAGCCCTTGTTGATGAGATCGCCGACGGCTTGCCGCAGCGAGACGATGCCGCTGTCGAAATGACGCGTCGGATGAATGCGGTTGGTGAGCAAGGTCCACGCCTTGCCCTTGTCGAAGTCTATCCACAGTCCCGTGCCGGTAAAGCCGGTATGGCCGATCGTTCCCGGACTGCATAACGCACCCCCGGACCAGCCTTCGTAAGGTCGTTCCCAACCATGGGTGCGGGTGGCTGACAAGGGCTCGCACATCGGCGCGATCGATTGTTCGGATGCGCCCGTTCCGCCCAGCAGTCCCTGGGCGAAATCGAGCACCGAAGCGGCCGTACCGAACAGGCCGGCGTGACCAGCGCCCTGCAACGCCGCGCAATTGTCGTCGTGCACCTCGCCGGACAGCACGCGGTGGCGCCAGGTGCAGTCCTCGGTCGCCGCGGCGGCATCGGGTTCCGTGGACCAGGCAAAGCCCGGGCCGGGTTCCATGTCGCGGATGCTCTTGCCCGAAAGCCGCTCCAGCGCAAAGCCGAGCAGGATGAAGTTGATGTCGGAATAAACCGGGTCGCGCGCCCGCCATTCGCGCTGCAGGATGAAGGCGCGCAGCAGCTCGGGATCGCGTCCATAGGTGTAGATCGGCTCGACTGCGGGGAAGGGCGTCTGGTGGCCGAGGCACTGGCGGAAGGTCACCTTCCGCTCCCAGGCGTTGGCGTCATATTGGCGAAGGTCGGGAAGCACCGAGATCAGCGGTGCGTCGAGATCGATGATGCCGTCCTGCGCCAGCGCCAGGATACGCGGCGTGGTGAAGATCACCTTGGTCAGCGACGCCAGGTCGAACCAGGTGTTTTCCCGCATCGGCCGCGGCTTCGGCACGAGCTGCGCCGAGCCGATTGCGCGAGCGATGCGCTCGCCATCGCGGCTGACAATGCCGAGCACCCCGCCAGGGATACGTCCGGCGGTCACTGCCGTTGCGAGTGGCTGGAATGCACGATCGAAGACCTGGGTGAGGCTACTCAATGCCGGCCTCCTTCGGATAGGTAGCGCTCTACGGCGCCCCCCTCTGTCCTGCCGGACATTTCCCCCTCTAGGGGGGAGATCGGATGTTGCATCGGCCTTCGCCAATCTCCAACGTCCGATGGCTGGCGCCGCGCACGAGCTGCCAATCTCCCCCCTAGAGGGGGAGATGCCCGGTAGGGCAGAGGGGGGCGCTGTCCCGCAAACATCTCTAAGCCTCCACCCTCGCCATATGATCCCCTCCAAACCGCTCCCATTTCGCCGGCGCCGGCTCAAACCCCTGCGGGCGCACCAGCGACGGCACCTGACGCGTGTCGACCTCGAAATGCTCGCGTCGCCGGTCGATGGTCGGAACGGCGGCGATCAGCTTCTTCGTATAGGAATGCCTCGGCTTCGACAGCACGGACCGCGCGTCGCCGATCTCGACGATCTGGCCGGCATAGATGACCGCGATGCGGTGCGCGATCCGCTCGACCACGGCCATGTCGTGCGAGATGAACAGATAGGCCAGCGCATATTCGCGCTGCAGGTCGAGCAGCAGCTCCAGCACTTTGGCCTGCACCGAGACATCGAGCGCCGACACCGCTTCGTCGAGAACCACGACGGACGGGTTGAGCATCAGCGCGCGGGCAATGCACAGTCTTTGCCGCTGGCCGCCGGAGAATTCATGCGGGTAGCGCTCCAGGCTGTCCTTGGGCAGGCCGACGCGTTCGAGCAGGCCGGCCATTCTGGCCCGCGTTTGGGCATCCGCCCGCCCGCCGGTGGCAATCACCGGTTCGGCCAGGATGCTTTCGATGGTCAGCCTTGGGTTGAGCGAAGCGTAAGGGTTCTGGAACACCATCTGAACGGGTTTGGCGCCGCGCTCCGCCGTGGCCGTTCGCGTGCCGACCGAGAAGCTGCCGCGCGTCGATCGCACCAGCCCCAGCACCGCCTTCGCGGTGGTGGATTTACCCGAGCCGCTCTCGCCGACGATGGCCAGCGTCTCGCCTTGCATCAGGTCGAAATCGACCCCGTCGACGGCATGCACCGCGCCGGTCGCGCGGCTGAAGAAGGTGCTCTTGAGCGGAAACCGAACCACGAGCCCATCGACCTTCAAGGCCGGTTGCGTGTTCGCGGCCTTGTCGCGCTGTCCGTCCACGCGTGTCGCCCGGCCGCTGGCGAAATGCGGCACGTCCTGCAGCAGATGCTGGGTGTAGGGATGCTGGGGGCTGTCGAGGATCTGGTTCAGTTCGCCCTGTTCGACGGCCTGGCCGTTCTGCATCACCATCACCTTGTCGGCGATGCCGGCGACCAAGCCGATATCGTGGGTGATGAAGATCATCGACATGCCGCTTTCGCGCTTCAGCTCGGCCAGCAGGGCCATGATCTGCGCCTGCACGGTGACGTCGAGCGCCGTCGTCGGCTCGTCGGCGATCAGCAGGCGCGGATTGCAGGCGAGCGCAATCGCGATCATCACCCGCTGCAGCATGCCGCCGGACAACTGGTTGGGTGTGTATTTCAGCCGTCGCGCGGCATCTGGAATGCGCACGCGGTCGAGCGCGTCCCTGGCTGCCGCCGTGGCTTGCCGGCCCGTCAGTCCGCGATGCAGGCGGAACGATTCCTCGATCTGGGTGCCGATGGTCAGCACCGGGTTGAGCGAGGTCATCGGTTCCTGAAAGATCATGCCGATCTCGGCGCCGCGAATGCCGGTCAGTTGCGGTTCAGTCGCGGCTGCCAACTCGACGACGGTCCCATCGGCCCGCTTCAGCTTCATGGAACCGCCGGTGATGCGGCCGCCGCCGAAATCGACAAGCCGGTTGATCGACAGCGCCGTCACCGACTTGCCCGAGCCGCTTTCGCCGACAATGGCCAGCGTCTCGCCGTCGGCGATATCGAAACCGACGCCGCGCACGACCTCATTGGCTTTCGGATTGCGGCCGAAGCCGACGCGCAGGTCCGAGACCGACAGCAGCGGGGTCATGCGAACACTCTCCGCATCCTGGGGTCGAGGATGTCGCGCAAGGCGTCGCCCAAAAGGTTGAAGCCCAGAATGCTGATCATGATCGCCAGGCCCGGGAAGATCAGCAGCCAGGGTGCCGTTTCCATCAAATTGCGGCTGTCGCTCAGCATCAGGCCGAGCGACGCGGCGGGCGGCTGCGTGCCAAGGCCGAGAAAGCTCAAGCCGGCTTCGGTCAGCAGCGCCCAGGCCAGCGCCAGCGTCACCTGCACGGTCAACGGCGCCACGAGGTTGAGCAACAGGTGCCGCGTGACGATATAGCTCGAACTGCTGCCGAAGGTGCGCGCGGCGTCGACGAATTCGCGTGTCTTGAGCGACAGGGCGGGGCCGCGCACCACACGTGTGAAGATCGGCGTGTAGACGATGCCGATGGCGACAACGCTGGTCCATGTGCCCGGCCCGGCGACGGTGACGATGAGCAGCGCCAGAAGGATCGCCGGGAAGGCCAGCAGCACGTCCATGATCCGCATCACGACGCCGTCCCAGCGGCGCCCGAGCCAGGCGGCGGCAAGCCCCAGGACCGTTCCGGCAAGGGACGCGAAGGCCACCGAGAAGAAGGCGACCGTAAAGGACTGGCCGATGCCCGCCATCAGGCGGCTGGCGACGTCGCGGCCGAACAGGTCGGTGCCCATCCAGTAGGCGGCGCCGGGCGCGTGCAGCCGGTCGATACGGTATTGCGTGATCGGATTGTGCGGCGTCAGCCCCAACAGGCCAAGGATGGCGAGCAGCAGATAGACGCACACGATGACGCCGCCGATGCGGCCGCTGCCATGGCCGAAAATGGCACGCAGGATCCGCATCACTGTTCCCCCAGCCGGATGCGCGGATCGAGCGCGACATAGGCGAGGTCGACCAGGAGATTGACGATCATGAAGTTGAAGGCGATGAACAGCACGCTGCCCTGCACCAGCGCGTAGTCGCGCTGCAGGATGGCATCGAGCACCATGCGTCCGAGGCCGGGCAGGGCATAGATTTGCTCGACGATGACGGCGCCGCCCAGGAGGTAGCCGAACTCTATGCCGCTCAGCGTCACCACCGGGATAAGCGCATTGGGCAAAGCGTGCCGCCAGATGACGCTGCGCGCCGAAGCGCCCTTGCTGCGCGCCGTGCGGACATAATCGTCGCTCAACACGTCCAGCATCGCCGAGCGCGCGATGCGGGTGACCGACGCCGCGAAGGCGAAGCCGAGCGTGATGGCGGGCAGGATCAGCTGGCTGAGATTGCGCAAGGGATCCTGCCAGAGCGGTGCGAATTCGCCCATCGCCGGCAGCACGCCGAAGCCGGCCGACAGCGTGTAGATGATCAACAGGCCAAGCACGAAGCTCGGCGTCGACTGGCCGATCATGGCGATGATGCGCACACCGAGGTCGGACAGTTTTTCGTTGTGCGTGGCGGCGTAGATGCCGGCCGGCATGCCGACGAGAAGCGCGATGATCATGGAGAGCACAGCCAATTCCAGCGTCAGCGGAAAACGCTCGAGGATGACGTCGAGAACCGGCCTGCCATAGGTGACGGAGATGCCGAAATTGCCGTGCAGGATGCCGCCGATCCAGCGCCAGTATTGAACGAACCAGGGTTGGTCGATACCGAAATAGGCGGCGAGCGAATCCCGTTGTGCCGGCGTCAGCAGGCCGGCCTCGGTGCCCAGCATCGCCGTGATCGAATCGCCAGGCACCATCCTGATCGCGACGAAGACCAGGATGGATACGCCAAGCAGGACGAGAGGAAACGTCGCCAGCCTTCGCAAGAGATAGTTCACGCCAGGAAGACCTCTCGTCCCGTTGCCGAATCCGGCGCTATTGGATGGTCACCTTGCTCAGGCTGAACAGCGTGCCGGTCGGCGTCGGCACGAAGCCGGCGATGTTTTTCTGCTGGGCCGTGTAGCTGTAGGAGGTGTAGAGCCAGATCCAGGGCGATACCTCGGCGAGGTGCTTCTCGAACGCGGCGAAGATCGCCTTGCGTTTGGCCGGATCGGTCTCGGCGCGGCCCTGCTGCATCTGGCTGTCCAAAGTATCGTCGATGTAGTTCGCCACCTTCTGCAGATTGCCGGCCTTGGTCCAGTAGCGGTTGTACATGGTGTAGGGGTCGGCGCGGCCGCCATTGAGCGCGATCGCCATGTCGAAATCGCCCTTCAACCAGGCGTCGACATAGACGTTGAGCTCCATCATCTTGATGTCGAGCTTGACGCCGATTTCGGCGAGCTGCGACTGGATGACCTGGGCTTCCGCCGCCGCCGTCGGCGGCTCGCCGGTGGCGCCGATCACGGTCGCCGAAAAGCCATCGGCAAAGCCGGCCTCGGCCATCAGCTTCTTGGCCTTTTCGACATCGCGCTTGTAGCAGAACAACTGGCTCGGATCGGTCGCCAGCGCCGGGATGGTCAGCGGTCCGGTGACCTTGCCTTCGCCCAGCGCGGCGGTGTCCAGCACCTCCTGCCGGTCGATGGCGCAGGAGATCGCCTGGCGCACCTTGAGCTCGGTCATCGGCTTGCGCGATGGGTTGAGCTGCAGCACGTTATAGGCAAGCACCGGTACACGGTTCAATTGCAGGTTGGCTTCTTTCGGCACCAGCGTGGCGACGAGCGGGTCGTTGAGCAGGGCGAAATCGATCTGCTTGGTGCGCATGGCGGCGAGGATCGCCGCCTCGTCGGGCAGCACGCTGATCTCGACGCCGTCGACGCCGGTCGCGCCGCCGGCCCAATCCTTGTTGGCGCTCAGGACTTCCTTGGCGTTGGGGTCCCATTTGTCAAGCTTGAACGGGCCGGAACCAACCGCCTTGGTGCCGATCGATCCGGCCTTGATTTCAGCCGCCGGAACGATGGCCGCGTTGACGTCGCTCATCGCCGTCAGGATCGGCGCGTCGGGCTGCGAGAGGTGGAACACGACGGTCGCCGCATCAGGCGTGTCGATGCTGGCGATCGACAGGAAGTTGGCGCGGGCGGCGGCACCCGTCTTCTCGTCGAGGATCCGCTCGAACGACGCCTTGACGTCGGCGGAGGTCACCGCCGTGCCGTCCTGGAATTTCGCCTTGGGATCGAGCTTGAAGGTCAGCTCCTTGCCGTCTTTCGAGAATTCCCAGGAGGTGGCGATGGCGGGTATGATCTGCAGGCTGGCGTCGAGCCGCACCAGCGGCTCGTAGATGAGCTCCAAAAGCCGCAGCGACGAGAACGCCGTCTGCTTGTGCGGATCAAGCCCGGTGGCGTCTTGCGACCAGGCCATGTGCAGCGTCGCCGCCTGCGCCGAAACCGTGGCGATGCCGAGCATCGCGGCAAGGGTGATGCCCGAAAGCAGCCTTCCTGTAAGATGAACCATTCTCGTCTCCCATTATTGAACTCGATGCCTTGCAGTTTCCGCGGGCCGCTTCCAAGGCACACATGCTTTGGAGTATCGGCCTAGTCTATGCGGCTTGACGCCGTCTTGTCTAAAGCGGCTTCACGCCGTCTTGTCTAAAGCGGCTTCAGCCGTCTTGTCTAAAGCGGCCACAGGCCGCTTCGTCGCTGATCGCCTTTCGCAGGAACCCTCCGGCCTTGGCCAAAGCGGCCCGCGCCGCTTCGACGTCGAGGCCGGTGATGGTCACCAAAATCGCCAGCTTGACGTCATTGCCGGTCCGGTCGAGCGCCTGCCGCGCCTGCGGCGCGGTGCAGCCGGTCGCCTGCATGACGATCCTGATCGCGCGGGCGACCAGCTTCCTGTTCGACGGGTTCAGGTCGACCATCAGGTTCTGGTAGCTCTTGCCGATGCGGATCATCGAGGCCGTGGTCAGCATGTTGAGCACCAGCTTCTGTGCTGTTCCCGATTTCAGCCGCGTCGAGCCGGTGAGCACCTCGGGACCGACGACCGGCGAGATGGCGATCTCGGCGATGCCGGCAATGGCCGATGCCGGATTGCAGGACAGGGCGACGGTCGTCGCGCCGATCTGCTTGGCATAGGTCAGCCCGCCGATCACATAGGGCGTGCGCCCGCTGACCGCGATGCCGACCACCACGTCGTCAGGTGTGAGCGTGATGTCCTGCAAGGCCTTGGCGCCCATCTTCGGGTCATCCTCGGCGCCTTCCGTTGAGCGCACCAGGGCGTCGGACCCCCCGGCGATCAGGCCGACCACCATGCCTTCGGGCACGCCGAATGTGGGCGGGCACTCCGAAGCGTCGAGAACCCCGAGCCTGCCGCTGGTGCCGGCGCCGATATAGACAAGGCGCGCGTCTTTCTGGAAGGCACGCACGATGCGATCCACCGCGGCGGCGATTTCCGGCAGCACCTTTTCGACGGCCGCAGGGACAAGCCTGTCCTCGTCATTGATCCTGCGCAGCACGTCGATGGTCGGCAGCAAGTCGATGTCGACGGTCCCTGGATTCCGGCCTTCGGAAACCAGCCGGTCCAGCTCAGACATCAACCGTTGCTCGGTCATCCCAATGCTTTCAAAAAATCTGCTGCGCGGTCCGGCATGGCTCGACCGGCAAACGGTGCAACAGACCGTGGTCCGTATCGCAGGTTCTCCTGTTAACTTTTTAGAATTTGATATTCACATCGTCAATAGAAATTTGGAATATTTTATTCCTACCCTTACCAACTATCCCTTGCATACCGATTTCTTGGCAAGAATGATCGCTCCGGACACGGCGTCGCCGTCCGCGGGTTTCAGGCGGCGCCGGACGTCGGGGGAAAGCCAGGGCTCGAGCGGGCTGGCAAGGCCGCCCAGCAGGGTCACGCGCGGCGCGCCTTTTTCGAACAGCACCCGCACCAGCGTGTCGATCTGCTCGGCGGCGCTTTGCACGATGCGGCGTCCGGCGGGATCGCCCTGGTCGGCATGCCGCATCACCATGGGTGCAAGTGCGGCATAGTCCGTGGCGCTGGCGCGGTCCATCCAGGCGACGGCCTCCATCGGGTCGCCGGCGAAGCGCTGCATGACCTCCGCCAGCAGCGCCGTCCTTTCGTGGCGACCGTCATGGGCGCGCAGCGCCAGTTGCACGGCTTTCAATCCGAGGTCCGCGCCGCTGCCCTCGTCGGAGATCGGAAATCCATAGCCGCCGGCGCGCAGGTCGCGGCCCTCGACAAAGCCAAGGCCGATCGAGCCGGTCCCGGCGATGACGATGGCGCCGTCCTGGCCGGAATGCGCGCCAAGGCAGGCGCCGACGCCGTCGCTGACGAAGTCGATGCTGGCAAAGGGATGCGCGATTGCCCGCAGCGCCTCCAGCGCGCCTTTGCGGCCGATCCCGGCAAGGCCGATGCCGGCATGGATGCGGGCGGTCTCGGCCGGCCCGAAACCTGCTTCATCGATCGCCGCGCCGTAGGCTTTGGCAATGGAGCCCCACGCTGCCTCGATGCCGAGCCGCGTCGTCGCCGGGCCCGACAGGCCTTGTCCCAGCACCATGCCTTGCGCGTCCTCGAGGCGGGCGCGGCAACCGGTGCCGCCGCCATCGACGCCGAGAAAATAATCCGCGTCGGTATTCATGCGCCCAGCCGCTCGATGTCGGCACCGCACAGGCGCAGCTTGCGGTCCAGTTGCTCGTAGCCGCGGTCGAGGTGATAGACCCGGTTGATGATGGTCTCGCCTTCGCTGACCAGCGCCGCCAGCACCAGCGACACCGAAGCGCGCAGGTCGGTGGCCATCACTTGCGCCCCGTGCAGCTTCTCGCCGCCGCGCACCAGCGCCATGGTGCCTTGCAGCTTGATGTTGGCGCCGAGCCGCATCAGTTCGGGCACATGCATGAAGCGGTTCTCGAAGATGGTTTCGCGCAGCAGCGAGGCGCCCTGCGCGCAGCACATCAGCGCCATGAACTGCGCCTGCAGGTCGGTCGGGAACCCCGGATAGGGTTCCGTGGTGAGGTCGGCTGCCTTGAGCGGCCGGTCGCGCGAGACGATCAGTCCCCGGTCGCCCGGCCAGACGCTGACGCCGGTCGCCTCCAGCAATTGCACAACCGAGGCCATGTGTTCGAGCCGGGCATGCGTCAGCTCAAGCTGGCCGCCGGTGATGGCGGCGGCGATGGCATAGGTGCCCGCCTCGATACGATCCGGGATGATGTCGTGACTGGCGGCGTGCCAGTTGGTGTCGCCCGCGATCAGGATGCGGTGCGTGCCGGCGCCCTCGATGCGCGCGCCCATGGCGCTGAGGCAAGCGGCGAGGTCAGCCACTTCCGGTTCGCGCGCCGCGTTCAGGATCTCGGTTTCACCCTTGGCCGTGGTCGCCGCCATCATGGCGGTTTCCGTCGCCCCGACCGATGGCGACGGGAGCACGATGCGCGTGCCGGTCAACCCGTTCGGCACCGAGGCGACGATCAGGCCGTTCTCGATGGCCACCCTGGCGCCCAGCGCGGCGAGTGCGGCGACATGCATGTCGACCGGCCGCGCGCCGATCGCGCAGCCGCCTGGCAGCGAAACCCGAGCATGGCCGAACCGCGCCAGCAACGGCGCCAGCACGAGCACCGTCGCCCGCATCTTCCGAACCGTGTCGTAGGACGTCTCCTTGGAAATGGCAGCGCTGGTGTCAATGATCGCGGCATGGGCGGACCGGGTGATTTCGGCGCCGTGAAGCCGCACCACGCCGAGCATGTTCTCGACGTCGGTCACGTCAGGCAGGTTGGTCAGTTCGAGCGGGTAGGGGCTGAGCAGCGCAGCCGCGATCTGCGGCAAAGCGGCATTCTTGGCGCCCGATATGGTGACCGCGCCTTGCAGTCTCTGTCCGCCGACGATCCGCAACCTATCCATGGCTGAAACCTTGAGGGTCACCCGCGACCTGCCTGGGAATCCCGGGCGGTGACCCGGGTCGAGCTGAGAATTAATTCTGCGTTCTTGGCTGTCAATCAAAATTGGAATAATTTATTCCTCGTCTTGCAGGTCTGAAGAGCGAGGGGATTTCCGTGTCTGTCTTAAGCAGGATCAACGCCAAGCTCGACGGCATGGCGCCCGGCGATCGCGAGATCGGCCGTTACATCGTCGACAACCCCAACCAGATGCTGCGGCTTTCGACGGCCGAACTTGCGGCCGAGATCGGCCGCAGCCAGTCGAGCGTCGTCAAGTTCAGCCAGAAGCTCGGCTATGCCAGCTATCAGGAACTCAAGCTCGCCGTCAGCGAGGCCAAGGCGCAGGATTGGCAGGTGCCGGCCGGCGTCATCCACGGTTCGATCGAGGTCGGCGATGGCTTTCCGGTCATCCTGAAGAAGCTGATCGGCAGCAAGCTGCTGTCGATGCAGCAGACCGTCGCCGCCAACAGCGAGCGCATCATCTCCAGGACGCTGGAACTGCTGGATGGCGCGCGGCGCATCCATCTGGTTGGCGTCGGCGCTTCCTCGCTGGTGGCGCGCGATTTCTCCTACAAGCTGATGAAGCTCGGCCGCAATGTGCTGCATGACAGCGACAGCCACATCCAGATGGCCAACGCCTCGACACTCGGGCCTGACGATGTGCTGTTCGCGCTCTCCTATTCCGGCGCCAGCATCGAAACCTTGCGCATCGCCGAGCTTGCAGCCAAGCGCGGCACGACGGTGATCGCCGTCACCGGCCTGCATGAAAATCCGCTGAGCCGGGTCGCCGACATTCGCCTCTACACCATCGCCGACGAGGAGCGCGCGCGCTCCTCCTCCATCACGGCGCGCGACGCGCAGCTGACGCTGACCGACCTTCTGTTCATCCTGCTGGTACAGAAGCAGCCGGATGCCAACGACTATGTCCACAACAGCGAGGCGGCGGTCACTGTACTGAAGGCTGAGCGGTCGACGTAAAGGGCCTCAGACGCTTTCGAGATAGGTCTCGATCTCGAAATCGCTGACATTCAGGGCAAACGTATTCAATTCCTGGCGTTTGCAGGCGATGAAGGAGTCGCGCAGGATCGCCGGGAAGATCTCCGCCACATGCGTCCCGCCTTCAAAGGTCGCGATCGCCGACGCCCAGTCCGGTGGCAGCTTGGCCGGGGCAACGCCTTGCCCGTCCTTCCCCGCCGGCTCGCCCGGTGACATCTGCTTCTCGATGCCGATCAGTGCCGCGCCCAGGATGGCGGCAAGCACCAGGTATGGGTTGGCGTCGGCTCCCGAGACGCGATGTTCGATGCGGCGCGCGCCGGTCGGGCCGCCGGGGATGCGGATCGCGACCATGCGGTTCTCGTACCCCCAGGCGACCGCGGTCGGCGCGTAGGATCGTGGGCGCAGCCTCCGGTAGGAATTGAAGTGCGGCGCGAACACCAGCGTGCTTTCGGCCATCGCCGCTAGCAGCCCGCCGACCGCATGACGCATGATGTCGGAGCCCTGGTCGGTGCCGTCGTCGAACACGTTGCGCCCTTCGCCGTCGACCAGGCTGAAATGGACATGGAAGCCGTTGCCGGCGCGGTCGCCATAGGGCTTGGCCATGAAGCAGGCGGCAAAGCCGTGCTTGCGGGCAATGCCCTTTACCGTGCGCTTGAACAACACCGCATCGTCGGCCGCCCGCAAAGCGTCGGCGACATGGTTCAGGTTGATCTCGAACTGGCCGACGCCGTTTTCGGCGATGGCCGTGTCGACGGGAATGCCTTGTGCGCGGCAGGCTTCGTAGATGTCATGGATGAAGGCTTCGAAATCGTCGATCTCGTCGATCGACAGCGCCGCGTCGGAATCGAGACGCCGCCCGGTGACCGGTGAGACTGGTCCGACAGGCCGCTGCGATTGCGGATCGACCAGGTAGAATTCGAGTTCGGTCGCCGCGACCGGAGTGAGGCCGAGCGCCTTGTAGCGATCGAGGATGCGGGCCAGTGCCCGCCGGGGGTCGCCGAGATAGGGTGCACCGCTTTCGTCGGCGAGCCAGAGCGGGACGAGCGCCGTCGGATGCGCCGTCCATTCCACCGGCAGAATGCCGCGTCCCGTCCATTGGCAAAGCCCATCGGCATCGCCGGTCGAGAAGACCAGGCTGTTGCCTTCGATGTCCTCGCCCCAGACATCGAGCCCGATCAGGGAATAGGGCATGCGCAGCTTGCCTTCCAGCGCCTTGCGCGCCTGCTCGACCGGAATGCGCTTTCCCCGCATGATGCCGTTGAGGTCGCACACCGCGGCCCTCAGGCTCTGGATGTCGCTTCGGCTTTCAAGCCAACTTAAAACGTCCGCAATTGCATCGCTCAATTTCCGTTACCTCTGGTTCCCTGCGGTGCCGCGCCTGAGGCGGCCACCCTATTTCACGACAAGACAGCTGATGAGTTCATGAAGGCATCTCCGACGTTAGCCGGAAGAGTTTTCTTCATTTTTTCAAATCATTAGCCGGGATGTCGGGAGGCATTTCAGGAACCAATTGCGCGATTGCGATCGCAACATAGCGACAAGACAGGGCAAAGCCAAGGGGCATCTGGTGACGGATCCAGGAACGTCGGCCTAGCTCCTCGCTTCCGGGAACATACCCTGCCGCAGGATGTGCGCGGCGCCCTCGTCGATGTCGCGAACGATGGCCGCCCGCGCTCGCGCGCCGTCCTGCGCCTCGATCGCGGCGACGACTTCCTCGTGATAGTCGATGTCCAGAATGGAGGAGAGGTCGTCCTCGAACCCCGTGGCGAGGTTTCGGAGAAACGGGCCGACCTGCATCCACACCGTCTCGATCAGGAAGATCATCTGCTCGTTGCCGCAATGGCGATAGATCGAGAATTTGAAATCGTGGTTCTTCCTGAGATAGTCGCCGATGTCGCCCTTGCGGGCCGCCAGGGTCAATTCCGCGCAATGGCGTCGGATCGCCCGCAGGTTGTTGCCGTTGATGAGTTTCGTCGCGAGCTCGGTCGCCGGGCCTTCGAGCAGCGTGCGCACGGCGGTCAATTGCGAAAACCGCTCGGCCGAGATCACCGGCACCTCGACGCTGCCGTTCGGCATCGGGCTCAACGCCCGCAGTGCCTGCAGCCGCATGAAGGCACTGCGCACCGGCATGTCGCTGGTGCCGAGTTCCCTGGCGAGCTTGCGCGAGGTCAGCTTCTGGCCGGGCAGGAATTGGCCCAACATCAGGGCCCGCACGAGCTCCAGATAGACCTTCTCATGCAGAGGAACGGTATCGAGGGCGGTCAAACCGAAATGTGTTCTGTCGGCCATTGGCGAGGGCGCTGCTTCATCCGTTCTGAAAAAATGACCTGACGACACCCGGACAAACTTTGGGCCAGGCACGGCGGAAACACCCAGGCCGCCGATTGATCAGGCATGATAGACGCTTCGATCGTTGCGCGGCAAGCCAACTGCTGGAGCCGGCGCGGTGCCGCGGGCGCCTACCTTTCCGGGGCTATCGATCCGGGGTCTACCGGCTCGTTTTCGCTGCCAGATGCGCCAGCAAATTCTTGGTGATCCGGCCGACGTCGTTCATGGCATCGCCCGCCGGCAAGGCGCCGCACCAGGCGACGGAACTCGCGCAGAAGATCAGGCCGCCCGAAGGCAGATGGCGCAGTGTCATCTCCGCGCAGCGGCGCCCGTCGCGCTCGCTGTCACCTCCTTCGTACCAGCGGGTGGCGTCATGGACGAAGCTGTCCGGGAAACCGGTCGCGCGCGCAATGACCATGGTCTCGGGGGATGTGCCCAGATGCGGATCCGTGGCATCGACCTCGTAGCCGGCGGCGCCTCCGAGCACGATGCCATCGTCGCCGAAGGTCTCGCTGGTGACGCCGTCGAACAACCACGCGGCCGAGGGTTGACGGCTTTCCGGCGTGCGCGTGAAAGGCCGCGCGCCGTCGAACCCCATCAGCGAGATGGCGACGCCGGTCAGCGAGAACTCGCCGCGCCCGCTGGCGCGCAGATAGCCGCCCGGCTGATTGGTGATCGACAGTGACTGTTCGGCGATGGCGCCGTCCCAGGTCCGGCCCGCCTCGAGCGGCGAGCGGCGCAGTTCCATCAGATCGTCGTGGAACGCGACCTTGCCGGCAAAGCCGTTGCCGCCGAGATAGGCGATGCTGCCGCCCGCCGCCGCGAACTGGCGCAGCGCATGCTCCATCTCGACCGACATGTATTCGGGGTGGCTGCCGGTGATGACCGCCTGATAATCCTGCAAGCCGGCAAGGCCCCGCTCATGCAGGTCGCGGTCGGTGATGAGATCGAAGGCAATGCCATTGCTGTGGCAGAAGCGCAGAAAATGCAGGTCGACCGGCAGATTGTGCGGACAGCCGCACAGCGGATAATTGTAGTCGTCGCGCAGCGTCGCCTTCGGCTTCCTGGTGGCACAGATCGACACGCCGCTGAGGTCGTTGTGGTAGTCGTAGAGCGACTTCAGGTTGTTATCGATCGCGAAGCGATGGCCGCGATCCTCGCACCTCCATTCGTAGAGATGCGCCGGCAGGAATTCATCCGCATAGGCGAGGTAGGTGGCCGTCGGCACCAGGAACACCAGTGGCGCGCGGCGTGCCGACGAAGTGATGAAGAAGACGATACGCTCCGATCCTTGGTCGTGACCGACCTCGAAGGCATAGACCCCGGGCGGCGCCGCGGCGGGAACCTGCAATTGGCAGGAGGCGGGCCACTGCAACGCGCCCATGTCGTCGTCGTGGCAATGCACGGCGTCATAATGCGACGGCACCAGGCGGGGGTCGAAACTCGACCCATCCCAGCGCCGCGAGGTCATGCAGAAGGCGGGCTGGTTGATCGTTTCCAGGAAGAGGACGCGATCGGTGCCTGTCGAGGCGAGCGGACCGCTCGGCAGCAGGGTCGGAAACGTCCAGGCGACACGACCAGCCGCGGTTTGCAGCGAGATCGCAGAGAACTTCGCGTTGAGCGACCTGACATCGTTTGCCATGCTGGTGCCGAAGACCATGTCACCAGGCAGGGGCCGCCACGGCAGGTCGAATCCGTGATCCAGGTGAAACGGCGACAGGAGATCGTCCGAGTCGATCCGCAGCACGGTCGCGCCGTCGTTCGACGAAATCTCGACCTTGAGCCAGGTGTTTGCCGGCAAGGCTACGCCGCTATCGAGCGACTTGCCGTCGAGGCCAGATGTCAGCCGCCCGTCCTGCAAGCCGAGGCGCAGGTTGCCGCTCTCGAACAGCACGCGGGCGCCATCATTGCGGGTCAAGTACACTTCGAAGGCGACGCCTCCGATCTCGGTGGCCTTGGCCAGTTCGGTCGCCGCAACCCGGAGGAAGGATCCATGATCGAAGTCACGATGCGGTACGGCATTTCCTGTCGGCTCGACGCGCCAGTTCAGTGGCTCGGCCCCGGGTGTGTCGAGCCGCACGATTCTGATGTCGCGTACCTGCTGCGACGACGAGACATGAAGGGCGACCGATGTTCCGGCCGCCGTATGCCAGGGAACGGTATAGCCAGAGACGGCCATGGCGCCGTGATCGACGGGGCGTTTCATCGCCGCAAAAGTCCGTGCCGCGATCCCGGCGGCCGCAATCTCACGGATGGCAAACTGGACAATTCTTTCATACCTTTTCGCGTTCTGAAGGGGATATATACCCTCTAGCTTTGATTGGTGACGAAGTCCGCAGAGATCTCCTGCCATTGGGACGATCGGCAAAGGCGGGTTCTGCCCAGCCATCTCCAGGCATCTGTCGTGGTGCCTGATCTGCGCCGACACTATCGCGATCACCCGGGACCGGACAGTCGGTCGCGTGGGGTTCGGCCTCTTCATCACAAATCTTGACCTTCCCGCACTTGCACGTCCGGCCGCTCTCTGGCTTTTTGGGTTATCCATCCGAACGGACTGATTCGCGTCATGCCGCTCGATTGCAATGTCTACGGGCAGTCTGCTTGTGGGCCGTGAAGCGCACGCAGTTGGCGAAGGAGAAGCAGGCATGGCCGAGTTCAAGAAGCCGGAAATCTCCGAGATGAGACCCAAGATCACTGTTATCGGCGTCGGCGGCGGTGGCGGCAACGCGATCAACAACATGATCGTCGAACAGCTTCAGGGAACCGAGTTCATTGCCGCCAACACCGATGCCCAGGCGCTGACCATGTCGAAGGCGACGCGGCTGATCCAGCTTGGCGCGCACGTCACGGAAGGGCTTGGCGCCGGCTCGTTGCCCGAGATCGGCCGTGCCGCTGCCGAAGAATCGCTCGACGAGATCATGGATCATCTGGCCGGCACCCACATGTGCTTCGTCACTGCCGGCATGGGCGGCGGCACCGGAACCGGTGCGGCCCCGATCATCGCCCAGGCGGCGCGTAAGGCCGGCATCCTGACGGTCGGCGTCGTCACCAAACCGTTCACCTTCGAGGGCCGGCGCCGCATGCAGATGGCCGAAGAGGGCATCGAGCGGCTGCGCGAGGCCGCCGACACCGTGATCGTGATCCCCAACCAGAACCTGTTCCGCATCGCCGACGCCAAGACCACCTTCGCCGATGCCTTCGTCATCGCCGACCGGGTGCTCTATTCCGGCGTCAGCTGCATCACCGACCTCATCGTCAAGGAAGGCCTGATCAATCTTGACTTCGCCGACGTCAAATCGGTGATGCGTGGCATGGGCCGCGCCATGATGGGAACCGGCGAGGCGTCCGGCGACGGCCGGGCGATGAAGGCGGCGGAAGCCGCGATCGCCAACCCGCTGCTCGACGAAATGTCCATGAAGGGCGCCAAGGGCGTGCTGGTCTCGATCTCGGGCGGCAGGGACATGACACTGTTCGAGGTCGACGAGGCGGCCACGCGCATCCGCGAGGAAGTCTACGAGGATGCCGACATCATCGTCGGCGCCATCTTCGACAAGAGCATGGAAGGCCGCTTCAGGGTCTCGGTGGTGGCGACGGGGCTCGATCGTTCGCTCGGCGAGGGTGATGCCGATCCCGGCATCGCGCGCGACCACGCCGGCCAACCGCCACAGCGGACGCTGCAGTAGGCTTGCTTGATCAGGATTGATTGGGCCCGGGACTAATTTAAGTCGGTCCGGCTGCTTTGCGCGGCCATTCTCAGGCTTGCCGCATGGCGACCGCCTGTAGCTTCGTCTCGACCGCGTCTTGGCTGAAGCCGCGCCATGCAGATGGCGGGTTCGTTCGAATCCGTTTCTAGAGCACGTCCGTCTAATCAGGATCACATTCGCTATGCGTCTGGCAGGCTTCTCATGGCGACGACAACGGATTGGTTGCCATCAGATATCGCGTCTGTTTACCTGAGCCAGCTATCGAGGTCCGATATTGCCGGCGATTCGCGGAGGGGAACATCAGTACCGGCAGAAATTCAACATCGACCGGCCATGAAGCGAGTGACGCAAGCTGGCTCGATCTTCATTTCGAGTCATCCCGGCCGGAATACGAAGACGCACTTACCCAAGTTGGAATGCAGCGTGGCTGGGACGTGCTCGATGCGGGATGTGGGGGCGGAAGCTTCCTTCCGCTCATCTGCGAGCTGATTGGCTCCAACGGGTCCGTGACAGCTCTTGATCTTGCGCCTGAGAATATTCAACGCGCCGAGAACTTGACCAAGGATGTCCCGGATCGGCCGAAGGTGCGCACCCGCGTCGGCAGCATTCTGTCGCTTCCTTTCAACCATGCTTCCTTCGATTGCGTGTGGTCCGCCAATGTCATGCAATATCTCACGCCGGCGGAATTTCAGCAGGCCACGGATGAGGTAAGACGCGTATTGAAGCCCGGCGGCATCCTCGCCGTAAAGGACTTCGATTCGACGCTTCTGCAGATGCTGCCTATGGATCACGGGGTATTTACCCGCTTCATGACGGCGCGATTGCAGACGTTCCGCGACAAGGGAGTGCTTGGCACCGATTGTGGCTCCTCGCTTCCCGGACTTTTGCGGGATGCAGGAATGGAGATCGTCTGGCGCAAAGGCTGGCTCGTTGAACGGTGGGCCCCTGCTGGCGAGCACACGCGCAATTATGTACGCGACTTAATCTCCTATTTCACGACTGCAGCGCCGGATTACGGCCTCCCTGAGAGCGATCAGCATTATTGGAAGGAACTGGCAGCAAATCCAGGGAGCCTGCTTGATCAGCCTGATTTCTGCTACCGCGAATTCTTCGTTCTGACGGTTTGCAGGAACGCGGCAATCTAAGAGCATGTCCGCTTTTTAATCAGGGTCATCTCCTGCAGCTGAAATAGGGAATCCCAATCCCGATTCCCTATTTCAAAGGGATGCCCCAGGCCGAATTTAAAACGTTTGCATTTTTGCGAAAGCCTATTACAAACGTTTCAACTTCGCTCTTGGGAGGAACGATGACGAACCGCGTCATCACGCTGAAGGAGCTCGCGGCAAGCCTCGACCTGTCGATCACGACGGTGTCGCGGGCGCTTGCCGGCCACGAACAGATCGCTCTCAAGACGCGCGAACGTGTCGCGCAAGCGGCGCGCCAGGCCGGCTACGTACCCAACACGGCGGCGCGCACGCTCGTTTCCGGCCGCAGCGGTTTCGTTGGCCTGGTGTTGCCGATACGCGGGCCCAATCTTGTCGATTCCTTTCTGGGCGAATTTGTTACCGGGCTTGGCGAAGGGCTGGTGTCGCACGGCGCCGACCTCATCCTGGCCACGGCGGCATTTGGCCATTCGGAACTGTCGGTGCTGCGCCATGTCGTCGAATCCGGACGTGCCGATGGCGTCGTCGTCACCCGTATCGCCGAAGTCGACGAGCGCCTCGCCTATCTGCGCGAGCGTAGCTTTCCGTTCGTCGCTCACGGCCGGCTGCTCGACAGCGACTTTGCCTACAACTGGCTGGACACCGACGGCGCGCATGCCTTCGGCGAGGCTTTCGACATGCTTTACGATCTCGGCCACCGCCATTTCGGACTGGTGACGATCTCCGAGCCGATGACCTTTCGCCATCTCAGGCAGGATGGCCTTGCCGCGGCTATCGCCCGGCGGGGCGACCCGTCGGTGCGGCTCGACGTGGTGACGGCGCCGCGCTTCGATCATGAGGCCCGCATCGAGGCCGTCAACCGGATGCTGAAAGGGCCTGACAGACCGACGGCATTCGTCGCTCTGTTCGACGAGTTGGCGCTGACGGTAATGGAGGAGGCCGCCCGTGCGGGCCTCGATGTGCCGCGCGACCTCTCCGTCATCGGTTTCGACAACATTGCCGCATCGGCCTATGCGCCGCCGGGCCTCACCACGTTCGATGCCTCGATCCGCCAATGCGCGCGCGAGATCGCCGACATGCTGCTCACCATCATCGCCGGGAAGCCAGGCAAACCGCTGACGCGGCTGATCCGGCCGACGCTGGTTGCGCGCGCAAGCCATGGACCTGCACCGCAGACAAGAAGCTGACGCCGCCATGACGGCGCATATCCAGGGAGGAAGACCGTGATGAAGGGATTGAAAACGCTGGCCGGCGTTGCGCTGGCACTGTCGCTTGCCTCAGGCGAGGCGCACGCCCAGCAGGTGCTGTTCTGGTCGACGCAGGCGCGCCCGGTCGAGGAAACGCAGAAGATGCGCGACGAGGTGCTGAAGGGGTTCGACGGCGCGGTCGACTATCAGGTCGCCGAGGCCGGCCCCTGGCTCACCCGCCTGCAGGCCGAATTGCAGGCCGGCACCGGCACCATCGGCGTGCTCGGTGGCCTGCATGGCGACTTCTCCAGCGTCGGCGCGAACCTTGCCGATCTGTCCGGCGTCGATGTCCGTGCCGTCAAGGTCAACGAAGCCTACAGGAAACTCGGCATGCTCGGCAGCGGCGAGCAGAAATACCTGCCGTGGATGCAGGCCACCTACCTGATGGCGGCCAACAAGCAGGCGCTGCAATATTTGCCGCAAGGCGTCGATCTCAACACCATCACCTATGACCAGCTGATCGAATGGTCGAAAAACATCGCCGAGAAGACCGGTTCGCCGAAATTCGGTTTTCCGGCCGGTCCCAAAGGGCTGAAGCATCGTTTCTTCGAAGGCTTCCTCCTTCCGTCCTACACCGGCTCGATGGTGACCAAGTTCCGCTCGGCCGAAGCCGAGATCGCCTGGAACAAGTTCAAGGAACTCTGGCAGTACACCAATCCGAACTCGACCAACTATGCCTTCATGCAGGAACCGCTTTTGAGCGGCGATGTCTGGGTGGCGTTCGACCATGTCGCGCGCCTTGCCGACGCCTTCAACAAGAAGCCCGGCGACTTCGTCGCCTTTCCGGCGCCGGCCGGCCCCGCCGGCCGCGGTTTCATGCCCGTCGTGGCCGGCGTCGCCATCCCCAAGACGTCGCCTGATATCGACAAGGCCAAGGCGCTGGTCGCCTACATGCTGAAGCCGGAAATCCAGATCGCGACGCTCAAGGCGACCAATTTCTTCCCGGTCGTCGACGTCAAGCTGCCAGACGATATGCCGGCCTCGGTCAAGGCCTTCGGCCCGGCGATCGCAACCATGACCGGTGCTTCCGATGCGCTGCCGGCGTTGCTGCCGATGGGGCTCGGCGATCTCGATGGCAAGTTCAACCAGGTCTACACCGACAGCTTCGAGCGCATCGTGCTCGGCGGCGAGGACGTGCATGGCGTGCTCGGCGAGGAAGCGACGGCGCTCAAGGCGATCATCGACCAGTCCAAGGCGCCGTGCTGGGCGCCCGACAAGCCATCCGACGGCGCTTGTCCCGTCGATTAGACCATGATCCCGAAAAGTGGAAACCGGTTTTCGGAACAGATCATGGTTAAACAAAAGTAGGGGTCCTCCCAAGGGGGCGTCCGGAGTTTGTTGCACTCCGGGCGCCCGGGCCGCGGCATCGCAAAGGATAAACACCATGCACGGCAAGGCTCTGCCTTATCTGCTGCTGATGCCGGCGACCTTGTTCCTCTGCATCTTCTTCCTCTATCCATTCGCGCTGGTCGCCTTCGAGGCGGTGACCCGCGACGGCGCCTTCACACTCGATAATTTCCGCACCATGGCCGGCAGCTGGAAATTCCCCGTCACGGTGCGCAACACCCTGCTGCTGGCGGCAATCGTCGTGCCGATCCAACTGGTCATGGCTCTTTTGATGGCTACCGTGATTTCGCGGCTGGAGACCGGACGAAGTGCCGCCCTCTACGTCTTCGCCATCCCGCTCGGCATTTCCGATCTCGCCGCCGGCCTGATCTGGCTCGCCATCTTCGACCAGTCCGGCTTCCTCAACACGCTGCTTTCCAGCCTCGGCATCGTCGAAAGGCCGGTAATGTTCCTCGGCTACCAGAGCAAGCTGACCATCTTCATCGCCGTGGCGCTGGCCGAGATCTGGCGGGCCACCGCGATCATGATGGTCATCCTCGTCGCCGGCATGGGCCTGATCCCCAAGGAATATTACGAGGCGGCGGAAGTTTTCGGGGCAAGCCCGTGGCAGCGCTTTGTGCGCATCACGCTGCCGCTGCTTCGCCCCAGCCTGCAGACGGCCATCATCCTGCGCGTCATTCTCGCCTTCGAGGTCTTCGCCGTGGTCGCGGCACTTGGCGGCACCAACCTGCCGGTGCTGATGGGTGAGACCTACAACTGGCAGTTCACGTTGCAGGACCGCAATGTCGCGGCCGCCTCCGCGCTGCTCATCCTCGCCATCTCGATCGGCTTCACGCTGTTCTTCCTCCGGGTGCTGCGCGTGCCCAAGGGGGCCAGGATATGACGGAGGCGCGGATATGAGCGCCGTGACCGATGCGCAGGTCACCACGCCGGCCGATGCCCGCAAGGCCGGCAACTGGCTGCTGATCGCCACCGCGATCGTGCTCGGCGTCTGGGTGCTGCTGCCGATCTACCTCCTGATCGTCAATGCGCTGTCGTCGCCCGGTGAGGTCACCGCGTTCCCCAAGCGCTTCCTCCCGTCCTTCGACCTCGGCAGCCTGTCGTTCTTCATCAATTTCGCCGGCGTCGCCAGGGCGCTGTGGAACTCGGTGCTCGTCGCCACGCTGACGATGATCCTGGCAATCGGCTTCGGCGCGCCGGCCGGCTACGCGCTGTCGCGCTTCGATTTTCCGGGAAAGGGCACGTTCCGCTTCCTGGTGCTGATGACCCGTGCTTTCCCGCTGCCGCTGCTGGCCTTGCCCTTGGCGGTGATGTTCATCCGCACCGGCCTCGACGATACCGCCATCGGGCTGGCGCTGGTGCACACCACGCTGGCGCTGCCGTTCGCCGTGCTCATCACCTTCTCGCTCTTCTCAGGCATTCCGGTCGAGCTCGAGGAAGCGGCCTGGACGCTCGGCTGCACACGTTGGCAAGCTTTTCGCAAGGTCATCCTGCCGCTTGCCTTGCCCGGCATCGCCGCTTCGGCGGTATTTGCCTTCACCATCTCCTGGAACGAGGTTTTCGCCGCCGCCGTGCTCACCATCGAGAACCGCACGTTGACCGCCTTTCTGCTGCAAAGTCTTGGTGAATCGCCGCTCTATCTCAAATTCGCGGGCGGCGCGGCCTTGGTCGTGCCGGCGCTGATCTTCATCTTCGCCGTCCGCAAATACCTGTTCGCCATGTGGGGGATCGCCAACCGATGACACGCGCCACGGAGACGGCTGATGGCTGAAATCGCAATCAAGGGCGTGGCCAAGCGCTTCGGCGACTTCACCGCACTGCATCAGGTCGACCTCACCATCGCCGACCAGGAATTCATGGTGCTGCTCGGCGCCTCGGGCTGCGGCAAGACCACGCTGCTCAGGATCGTCGCCGGACTGGAGACACCGAGCCAGGGCGAGGTCTGGATCGGCGGCCGCCGCATCGATCATCTGCCGCCGCGCGATCGCGGCATCGCCATGGTGTTCCAGAATTATGCCGTCTTTCCGCACCTGACCGTGTTCGAGAACATTGCCTTCGGCCTGCGCATGAAGAAATTGCCGCGGCAGGAGATCGAGCGCCGCGTCAACCGCACCGCCGAACTCATGCATATCGAGCAATTGCTGAAGCGCTACTCCGGCCAGTTGTCAGGCGGCCAGCGCCAGCGTGTCGCCGTCGCCCGCGCGCTCGCCATGGAGCCCGATGTCATCCTGATGGACGAGCCGCTGTCGAACCTCGACGCACTGCTGCGGCTGGAAATGCGGGCCGAACTCAAGGGCGTGCTTGCCGGGTCGAAGACCACCACCATCTATGTCACCCACGACCAGGTCGAGGCGATGAGTCTCGCCGACCGCATTGCCGTCATGCATCAGGGCCGCATCGTCCAGGCTGCGTCGCCGGTCGAGGTCTACCGTAATCCGGCGGCGCGCTTCGTCGGCTCCTTCATCGGCAATCCGCCGATGAATTTCCTGCCCGCGACCAAGACAGCAAACGGAAACTGGAATGTTGCCGGGCTGGCGCTGTCCGGTCCCAAATCGGACAGGCAGAAGGTCGAGTTCGCCATTCGCCCCGAGGATGTCGATGCCGGCGGCGAGGGCCTGCCCGCCACGGTGCGGATCATCGAGCCGCTCGGGCCGCACACGCTGGTCACCTGCGATGTCGAGGGCGCCCTGTTCCGCGCCGTGCTCGAGTCCGGCGCAGCCATTGCCGTCGGCGATCGCCTGCGGCTCGCTCCCAGGTCCGACCGCATCCGCTGGTTCGACCCCGAAACGACGCAAGCCCTGTGAAAGACCTGAACCATCCATGACCGCTCATGCCGCCAATGACATCGTCGCCCGCGCTGTCGAAGTGCTGAAGGAGAACGATCAGGGGACCTATACCATCCCGACAAAAGGCCTCTATCCGTTCCAGTGGAACTGGGATTCCTGCCTGACGGCGCTCGGCCTTGCCCATTATGACGAAGCGCGCGCCTGGACCGAGATCGAGACGTTGTTTGCCCATCAGTGGCCGGACGGCATGGTGCCGCATATCGTCTTCCATGTCTGGAACGACAGCTATTTTCCCGGTCCCGAGGTCTGGCGAACCGGTCGCCCGACCGCCACCTCGGGCATTACCCAGCCAGCCGTCGCCGGCTTTGCCGTGCGGCGCCTGTTCGACCGCGCCAAGGACAGAAAATTGGCCGCCGAGCGGGCCCGCGCATTGCTGCCGAAGATCGATGCCTGGCATCGCTGGTTTTACGAAAACCGCGACCCCAAGGGTGAGGGGCTGGTCGCCATCATCCACCCCTGGGAATCCGGTCGCGACAATTCCATCGATTGGGACGATGCCTTCGAGCGCGTGCCGACCGAAGGCGTCGAGCCCTACACTCGTCGTGATACCTTGCATGCCGATCCGGCGCATCGCCCGACCAAGGCGCAGTACGATCGTTATCTCTGGCTGGTGCAGCATTTTCGCGGGCTCGGTTGGGACAACGCGAAACTGCACGATGCCTCACCTTTCCAGATTGTCGATCCCGGCTTCAACGCCATCCTGATCCGCGCCGCCACCGACCTTGCCGATCTTGCCGAAGCGCTTGGCGAGACGGCGATCGCCAAGGCCAACCGCGCCCGCGCGCAAAAGGGCCTGGCGGCCATGGAGCGGCTTTGGAGCGACGCGCACGGCCAATACCTCTGTCTCGACCGTGTCGCAGGCACGCTGGTCGACAGCGCTTCCGTTGGCGGCATCCTGCCGGCCTTTGCCGCGATCCCGAAAGACCGCGCCGCTGCAGTCGCCGCGAACCTCGAACGCCTTTCCGGCACCGCGCGTTACGTCGTACCGTCACATGATCCCGGTGATCGGCGCTTCGACGCCAAGCGTTACTGGCGCGGCCCGGTCTGGCTGGTGGTCAACTACATGATCGCCGACGGCCTTGCCGCCGCCGGCCACGGTCAGGTCGCACAGCGCATCACGCAATCCAGCCTCGACTTGATTCGGGAGAGCGGATTTGCCGAATACTACGACCCGCTGACCGGTGAGCCGCTCGGCGGCGGCCGTTTCACCTGGACGGCGGCGATGGTGATCGAGTTTTTGCGTGATGCGCAAGTGGGTGGTGCCTAAGCATGTAGGGGCGGGAACGCTTCGTCTCTTCAGGACGCCTTTTCGCCGACTAGATCAAATCGCTCGATCTCGCATTCGCGGCTGACCAGCGTCAGGATTTCCGTTGAAGGTTCGGTCGCATCGGACTGTCTCCATTCGAGATTGAACGAGTACACGAAGCGGTCGCGGCTGATGTCATGCTCCATCCTGGCGAGGCGTGCGCCATAGCCGAGCGGCCGCACCATCTCCTGCAGGTCGGGCGGTGAACTTTTCGGCCAGGAAACCGACAGGATCGCATGGTGGTCGCGCGGAACCTTGAGGTCCACCCATTTCAACACCTGAAGCGTCAGCAGCGTCAGCACGGTTGCAATTGCCGCAAGACCGAACTGCCCGCCGCCAAAGGCAAGCCCGATCATCGTCATGATCCACATGGTGGCCGCGGTGGTGACGCCGGTCACGAGGTCGCCGCGCCGCAGGATGGCGCCGCCGCCGATGAAGCCGACGCCGGTCAGCACGCCGAGCGGCAGACGCAGCACGTCCATGCGGGCGAAGAAATCCATTCCCTTGCCCGTCGTATCGAGCAGCAAGTTGGCCTGGATCATGGCAACAGCGGCCGCAAGGCCGACTAGGATGGTCGTCCGAAGCCCGGCGGTGTGGCCGCGCGCTTGCCTGTTGAGGCCAATGAGGAAACCTGCAACCACCACAAGCAGCAGCCGTGCGACAAGATCGGGCCACGTTGGATGAAGCGGCATATCGCAGCAAAGCGGCTCGAACATCGTTCTGTCAGGCGGCGCCGGCGCTCCGCCTCTCCTGCTTCCCCGGGGGTTCTCGGCACCGCTCGGCGCCGATGTTCCTTGTGGCTCGCCGGCGCGCCGCGACTTCGGGCCGTCGATGTAAGAACCTCTTCGCCCTCCCGAAGTTCCCGCTGGCCAACCGCCACGCGATTTGAAAGGTGGCGCTTGACTTCGGTTCCGGCATGTGAAAAATTTTGCAGCAACTGATAAAAATATCACCGGGACGGAAACGTGGTTGGTTTTGGAAACGGCCTTTCGCGGGACGATGATGGCAGCATGGCGGCGCGCGCCGCGTGGCTTCATTACGCCGGCGGCCTGACCCAGTCCGAGGTCGCCAAGCGGCTGGGGCTGACCAGCCTCAAGGCCCACCGCCTCATCACCAAGGCCAACCAGGAAGGGCTGGTGAAGGTCTATATCGACGGCGAAGTGTCGGAATGCGTCGAGCTGGAGGACGAATTGTCCCGCCGCTACGGCCTCGATTATTGCGAGGTGGTCCCGGATTTCGATTCCGAGGATCTGCCGCTCAAGGCGCTCGGCATTGCCGGGGCGCAGTTCCTCAAGCGCGAGATCGAACGCGGCGAGCAGGCGCTGATCGGCGTCGGCCATGGCCGCACGCTCGCGGCTTGCGTGGAGTACCTGCCGCGCACCACCACCGACCGGATCCGTTTCGTCTCGCTGCTCGGCGGCCTGACACGGAAGTTCTCGGCCAACCCGCATGACGTCATTCACCGTCTCGCCGAGCGCACCGGAGCCGAAGCCTATGTGATGCCGGTGCCGATGTTCGCCAACACGGCGGAGGACCGCATCGTGCTGCTGGGCCAGAAGGGCATCAGCGAGGTCTTCGATCTCGCCAGATCCGCCGACCTGCTGTTGGCCGGCGTCGGTACCGCCGAGCGCGAGGCTTCGCTGGTTGCCACCGGCATGATCGAGAAAGGCGAGATGGAGGAGATCCGCCGCAATGGCGGCGTCGGCGAATTGCTCGGCCATTTCTTCGACGACGCCGGCAAGGCGGTCGCGACCACCGTTTCCAACCGGGCGCTGGCACTGGCGCGCGAGGATATCGCCAGCCGCCGGATCGTCGCCGTCGCCGGTGGCAAGATCAAGGTTCGCGCCATCAAGTCGGTGCTGGAGGGGCGCTATTTGAAAGGCCTGATAACAGACGAGCGGACGGCGCGATCGCTCGTGGAAGAGACGCCGGTCGGGTAGCCGGCAACGGTTCAGTTGAAACTACCCTGTGGAGGAGAAGACCAAATGCATGAGAAAGAGAAAGACCTCATAGACGCCTTCCTGCGCGGACAAGTCGACCGTCGCGGACTGATCAAGGGCCTGGGTGCGATGGGCCTCGCCGCCGGCACCGCCGGCACGCTGCTCAACCTGGGCCAGACCCGCGCGCTTGCCGCGGACTTCGACTGGCAGGCGCATAAGGGCAAGACCATCAAGCTCTTGCTCAACAAGCATCCATACGCCGACGCCATGATCGCCAATCTTGAGAACTTCAAGAAACTGACCGGCATGAACGTCGTCTACGACGTATTCCCTGAAGACGTCTATTTCGACAAGGTGACGGCCGCATTGTCGGCGAGCTCGCCCGAATATGATGCCTTCATGACCGGCGCGTACATGACCTGGACCTATGGCCCAGCCGGCTGGATCACCGACCTCAACGAATGGATCAAGGATCCGGCCAAGACCAACCCGAACTATGCCTGGGACGACTTCCTGCCAGGCGTCAGGAATTCCTGCGCCTGGAACGGCAAGCCGGGCGGAGCTCTGGGATCGGAAGACGCCAAACAGTGGTGCATTCCGTGGGGGTTCGAGCAGAACAACATCACCTACAACAAGGCGATGTTCGACAAGGCGGGCGTCAAGGTCCCCGGCAATATGGACGAGATGGTGGCCGCTGCCGCCAAGCTCACCAAGGATGTCGGCGGCGGCGTCTACGGCATTGGTGTGCGCGGCTCGCGCTCCTGGGCGACCATCCATCCGGGATTCCTGTCGGCTTACGCCAATTTCGACCAGAAGGACCTGAATGTGTCGGCCGACGGCAAACTGTCGGCCGCCATGAACACCGCCCAGTCCAAGGCTTTCCACAAGCAGTGGGTGCAGATGATCCAGGAGAGCGGCCCGAAAGACTGGTCGACCTACACCTGGTACCAGGTGGGCACCGATCTGGGCGCCGGCGCCTCGGCGATGATCTTCGACGCCGATATCCTCGGCTACTTCATGAATGGCGGCGACAACAAGATGGCCGGCAAGCTTGCCTTCGCCGCCTTCAAGGCGAATCCGGAGGCCAAGGCACCAACGCCGAACATCTGGATCTGGTCGCTGTCGATGTCCAACTTCTCCAAAGACAAGGACGCCACATGGTACTTCATGCAATGGGCCTCCGGACCCGAGCATGCGCTGTTCGGCGCCACCAAGATGGATTTCGTCAACCCGGTCCGGCAGTCGGTCTGGAAGGATGAAACTTTCCGCGAGAAGCTGAACAAGAGCTATCCGGGCTATGTCGAGATGTTCGACGCCTCGGCACCCGGTGCCTCGATCAAGTTCACGGCGCAGCCGCTTTTCTTCGACCTCACCACCGAATGGGCGGCGACGCTGCAGAAGATGGTGTCCAAGGAAGTGCCGGTCGACGAAGGCCTCGACAAGCTGGCCGAGAGCATCAACGGCCAGCTCAAGGAAGCCGGTCTCGGTTAAGTCGCAACGAGGGCCGGCCTGCTTGGCGGGTCGGCCCTCGCCATACCTTTTCATGTTTGCGATGCGGTGCCGAAAGGTGACCGCTATTTCGCCCGACCGGCCGCCTTGCTCCCTTGGGCGGCCGGCAGGGGCGAAGCGACAGCAACAACGGAGCAGCTCGATGACTGCGGTGGTATCGCACAGGCTCAAGCCATCCGGCTTCAGGATCAGCAAAAGGGTGCTGCCCTATGTGCTCAGTCTGCCGGCCTTGCTGGTCTGCATCGGCATCCTGATTCCGTTCCTGACCTCGGTGGTCTATTCGTTCCAGCGCTACCGGCTGAGCCAGCCTTGGGCGCGGCAGTTCAACTGGGGCGACAACTACATCTCCTTCTTCACCGATCCGAAATTCTGGAACACGCTGAAGGTCTCGCTGCTCTATGCCGGCACCACCGTCGTGCTGGAACTGCTCTTGGGCCTCGCCATCGCGCTGCTGCTGCAGAAGCGCTCGACGCTGAACAACTTCATCTCGATCATGCTCCTGATGCCGCTGATGACGGCGCCGGCGCTGGCAGCGCTGATGTGGAAGCTGATGACCAATCCCGGCTTCGGCGTGCTGAGCTATCTCGCCAGCCTCATCGGGCTGCAGGATTTCCGCTGGGCCTCATCGCCGTCGACGGCGCTGTTAACCGTCGTGCTGGTGGACATCTGGGTCTACACGCCTTTCATCATGATCCTGCTGCTTGCCGGCCTGCGCAGCCTGCCGACGCAGCCCTTTGAGGCGGCGGCACTCGACGGGGTGCCGAGGAGCTTCGTCTTCTTCCGCATCACCCTGCCGATGCTGACACCCTACATCCTGACGGCGACGCTGTTCCGCCTGCTCGATTCCATCCAGCAGTTCGATATCATCTACGCGATGACGCAAGGCGGCCCGGGCGACACGCTGACCGTCTTCCAGGTGGAGGCCTATCTCAACTTCTTCCAGTCGACCAATGTCGGCCGCTCGGCGGCGCTGATGATCATCCTGTGGGCGATCACCTATTTCCTCTCCAACATCTTCATCAAGAACTGGCTCAGGCTGCGCGAACGCGCCCGCGGCCAGGCATAGGAGGCGGCGATGGAACATACCTCGCTTCTTGAACGCATCCTGCGCGGCGTGGCACTGACGCTGGTGGTGATCTTCTTCATGTTCCCGATCGTCTGGATTTTCATGATGTCGTTCCAGACCAACGAGACCATCCTGCGCATCCCGCCGCAGCTCATCTTCGAACCGACGCTCGCCAATTACACCGCGCTGATCACCGGCAAGCTGATGACCGCCGCCGGCACGCTCGACATCGCCTTCATGCGCAATCTCTGGAATTCGGTGTTCCTGTCGGTGACCTCGGTGGCGGTTTCGCTGCTGCTCGGCGTGCCGGCCGCCTACGCCTTCGCGCGCCACAAATTCCGCGGCTCGGAGGACATCGCCTTCACGCTGCTGTCGTTCAGGTTCGCGCCGGCACTTCTGGTGCTGTTGCCGCTGACCCTCTATTTCCAGAAGCTCGGCCTGGCCAACACCTATATCGGGCTGATCTGGGTCTACCAGCTGATCTGCCTGCCGTTGATCCTGTGGATCGTGCGCGGCTATTTCGAGGATATCCCGGCTGACATCGAATATGCCTACCGCATTGGCGGCCATTCCTGGTTCGCCACCTTCCGTAAGATCGCGCTGCCGCTCGCCGGCCCTGGCATTGCTGCGGCCGGCCTGCTCGCCTTCATCTTCGCCTGGAACAATTTCGTCTTCGCGCTGGTGCTGGCTTCGGCCGACAAGCAGCCGGTGACGGTCGGCGCGCTCGCCTTCATCACCTCATCCGGCATCCAGTACGGCCAGATTTCGGCGGCCATCGTCTTGTCGATCACGCCGACACTGGCGCTCGCCCTTTACGCACAGCGCTATCTGGTCGAAGGCCTGTCGCTCGGCGCGGTGAAAGGATAGAAATGGCCAGCCTCGAACTCAGAAATCTCGTCAAGCGTTACAAGAGCCAGACCGTCCTCGACAATTTGTCGCTGACCGTCGCGGATGGCGAAACGCTGGTCCTGTTCGGACCCTCGGGCGCCGGCAAGACTGTGCTGCTGCGCCTGGTCGCCGGCGTCATCGATCCGGACGAAGGCAAGATCCTCATCGGCGGCGAGGACATGACCGATGTCGACGCGGAATTCCGTGGCGTCGGCATGGCGTTCCAGAATTTCGCGCTGTTTCCGCATATGAGCGCGTTCGACAACATCGCGACGCCGCTCGAGGCCAAGCGCTCGTCGCAGAGCGCGATCAAGGCCGGCGTCGAGAGCGTCGCCAAACTGTTGAAGATCGGCCATGTGCTGAGCCACAAACCACGCGCGCTCTCCAACGGCCAGAAGCAGCGCACGGCCCTTGCCCGCGCTTTGGTCGGTTCGCCGCCGCTGCTGCTGCTCGACGATCCCTTGCGCAATGTCGACGCCAAGCTGCGCTTCGAGATGCGGCTCGAACTGCCGAGGCTGCTTGCCGATCGGGGCGCCACCGTCGTTTACGTCACCCAGGATTACAAGGAAGCCATGGCGCTCGGCGACCGCATCGCTGTGATGTCGCAGGGCGTCATCAGGCAGCTCGGCACGCCCGAGCAGATTTATCGCGAGCCGGCCAACATCGAGATCGCGCGGCTGTTCGGTGACCCGACCATCAATCTGCTCGACGTCAAGCCCGCGCGCGATGGCAGGGGGGGCTATGTCGGCCTGTCCAATGTGCAGGTCCATCTCGCCGATGTTCCCGAGATCGCCATCGGTCGCGACTGCATCATCGGGCTGAGGCCCGAGGCGCTGCATTTCGTTGGCGAAAACGAGCCCGGCGCCATTCCGGTGACGGTCGAGGCCGAGACGCCGCTCAACGAAAAGATCGTCACCCTGGTGCGCACCGTTCGCGGCCGTGAAATCCTGGTCTCGCGCCCGGCCGGAACGCCGGGCCGCAGCGAAGGCAAGGCCCATATCGTCGTCGACGGCAAGAGCGCCTTGCTGTTCGACAGGGCGAGCGGTGAGCGCATGGGCGCGAAGAACATCGTCAATCTGCGCAGCGGAGAAGCGGCATGAGCGCCAGCGCACTTACCATTTCCGGCGTCGACAAGTTTTATGGCCCGATCGACCGCGGCGTTCACGCCGTCAAGAACCTGACGATGGAAATCGGCAAGGGCGAGATCGTGGCGCTGCTTGGCTCGTCCGGCTGCGGCAAGACCTCGACGCTGCGCATGATCGCCGGCTTCGAGGAGGTCTCGCGCGGCGCGATCGCGGTCGCCGGTCGCCAGGTCCACACCTTGCCGCCGGTCAGGCGCAATGTGGCGATGGCCTTCGAGGGCTACTCGCTCTATCCGCCGCTGACGGTGCGCGAGAACATGGCCTTTGCCCTCAAGGCCGCCCGGCTGCCCAGGAGCGAGGTCGACGCCAAGGTTGCCAGCATCGCCAAACTGCTGGAGATCGAGGACATATTGGAGCGCTATCCCAGCTCCATTTCGGGTGGCCAGCAGCAGCGCGCCAGTCTTGGCCGGGCGTTGATCCGGGAAGCCGACCTGCATCTGCTCGACGAGCCGATGGGGCAACTCGAACCGCAGCTTCGCGCGGTGCTGCGCGGCCGCATCAAGCATTTCATCAAGGAGCGCGGCCTGACCGCGATCCTGGTCACCCACGATCAGACCGAGGCCAACGCGCTTGCCGACCGCATCGCGGTGATGGAAGGCGGCGTGCTGCAGCAGTTCGACACGCCGGACCGGCTCAAGGAGCGTCCGGCCAACCTGTTCACCGGAACCTTCGTCGGCGAACCGCCCATGAACGTCTTCGAGGCCTTTGTCGGGACCGCCGCCGGCCGCATCAATCTGCGGCTGCCCGATGGGCTGTCGCTCGACTATGACAAGGACGCTTTCAGCGCTCCGGTTCGCGATCAACTGCTCAGCCGCGAGCGGGTCGTCATCGGCATCAGGCCCTACGCGGTCCGGCGCTCGAAGGAAGGCGTTCCGGCCAGGGTCTCTGCCAACCAATGGCTCGGCGACCAGACCCACATCGCCGCCGATTTCGCCGGCGGCTCGCTGGTGCTGGTCGAGCATGACCGCACCCGGCTCGACCTCGGCGCGCCCATCAATGTCAGCATCGATCCCAAAAACCTGCACGTCTTCGACCAGGCGAGCGGGATGGCCATCTCGCACGGCATGGAGCTCGCGTGATGCGCGACATACTGATCGGCATCGATGCCGGCACCTCCGTCATCAAGTCCATCGCCTTCGACACGAAAGGCCGCCAGATCGCGGCCGCGGCGACGCCGAACCATTATGTGACGTTGCCGGGCGGCGGCGCCGAACAGGATCTGGCGCGCACCTGGGCCGATGCCGCCACGACCCTGCGCCAGCTCGCCGACAAGGTGCCCGATCTCGCCAGCCGGACGGTCGCCATCGCGGTGACCGGGCAGGGCGACGGCACCTGGCTGATCGATGACAAGGGCGAGCCGGTGGCCAAGGGCTGGCTCTGGCTCGACGCGCGCGCCGCCGGCGTCGTCGAGGAAATCCGCGCGCGGCCCGACGACAGGCTGCGCTTCGAAAAGACCGGCAGCGGGCTTGCCGCCTGTCAGCAGGGCTCGCAGTTTGTCTTCATGAAGCGCACCATGCCCGAAATGCTCGGCAAGGCTGCCACCGCGTTCCACTGCAAGGACTGGCTCTATTTCAAGCTCACCGGCGAACGCGCCACCGATCCGTCCGAAGGGACCTTCACGTTCGGCGACTTCCGCACCCGCGACTATAGCGACGACGTGCTCGACGTCCTCGGCGTCGCCGATCTCAGGCACCTGCTGCCGCCGATTGTCGACGGTACGAGGCACAGCACCGGACTGTCGCCGGCGGCTGCCGCCATCACCGGCATGCTTGCCGGCACACCCGTCGTGCTTGGCTATGTCGATGTCGTCTGCACCGCGCTCGGCGCCGGCCTTCTCGACCGCGAGCGCAAGCCCGGCTGCTCGATCATTGGCTCCACCGGCATGCACATGCGGCTGGCCGAGACGCCCGACGATGTGCAGCTGAACGAAGCGGCGACCGGTTATACGATGGCGATGCCGGCGCCTGGCGTCTTCGCGCAGATGCAGTCCAACATGGCGGCGACGCTCAACATCGACTGGGTGCTTGGCCTTGCCTCGGGCATTCTCGCCTCGCAGGGCATAACCCGCAGCAATGGCGAGATGATCGCGCTGGTCGATGCCTGGATCGCGGCCTCGCAGCCGGCCTCGCTGCTCTATCAGCCCTACGTGTCTGAAGCGGGTGAGCGCGGACCGTTCGTCGATGCCAATGCCAGGGCGGGCTTCGTCGGCATTTCGTCGCGCCACGGCTACGCCGATCTGGTGCGCGCCGTCTTCGAAGGCTTGGCCTTCGCGGCGCGCGAATGCTACGCCGCCATGGGCCCGCTGCCACGCGAAATCCGCCTGACCGGCGGCGCCGCCAGAAGCCCGGCGCTGCGCAAGATACTGGGTGCGGCCATCGGCGCCGACACGCGCACCAGCGCGCGCGAGGAGGCCGGCGCCGCCGGTGCGGCGATGATCGCCGCGGTCTGCGTCGGCCAATACGCCTCCATGGACGAATGCGTCGGCGAATGGGTGACGCCGTTGCTCGGCGAGGCCGAACCGAGCGACCCGGACCTCGCCGCGATCTACGACAGGATGGCCCCCTCCTACATGCTGGCGCATCGGGCCTTGCGGCCGGTCTGGCGTGCCATGGCGACATCGCAGGAAAATTGAGAAGTCGAGTATGCCCAGGAAAATAGCGATCATTGGCGACAACTTCATGCTGCCGGAGGTGTTTCGCGCCAAAATCGAGAAGGTTGTCAGTGGCGACCTCGACATCAGGACCTTGCAGACGGCCTGGCCCGACGAGCCGATGGAGTTCGGCAATCCGGCGCTAGGCCTCGACAAGGTCAAGGAATATTTCGGCCATCCCGACGAGGTCGTCGACTTCATCGGCGACGCCGAAATCCTCGTCACCCAGCTTGCGCCTCTGTCGGAAGGCATGATGCGGCGCCTGCCATCGCTCAAACTGGTCGCGGTGTCGCGCGGCGGACCGATCAACATCGACATGGCCGCCGCCAAGACGCACGGCATCACCGTGGTCAATGTGCCCGGTCGCAACGCCACCGCCGTGGCCGAGTTCACCATCGGCGCCATCCTTGCCGAGACGCGGCTGATCCGGGTCGGCCACGAGGCCCTGCGCAAGGGGGAATGGCGCGGCGATCTCTACCGCGCCGACCGCACCGGCCGCGAACTCGGTGAAATGACCGTCGGCGTCGTCGGCTATGGCAATATCGGCACGAAAGTGGTGCGCCTGCTGCGTGCCTTCGGCTGCCATGTCCTGGTCAGCGATCCCTATGTGCAGCTGAGCGCCGAGGATCGCAACGCCGGCGTCGAACTGGTTGCGCTCGACGATCTCCTGTCGCGCTCCGATGTGGTTACGCTGCATTCGCGTGTGACCGGGGAAACACGCGGCCTGATCGGCAAGGACACCATCGCGCGGATGAAGCCGGGGGTGATCTTCGTCAACACGGCGCGTGGCCCATTGGTCGACTATGACGCGCTTTACGAAGCGCTGGTTTCGGGGCAGATCGCCAGCGCGATGCTGGAGACCTTCGCGGTCGAGCCGGTGCCCTCGGACTGGCCGCTGCTGCAGCTTCCCAATGTGACGCTGACGCCGCATATCGCCGGCGCCTCGGTGCGCACCGTGACCTATGCCGCCGAGCAGGCCGCCGAGGAGGTCCGTCGTTATCTGGCCGGCCTGCCTCCGGTCAATCCGTGCTGAGAGCGATGGCCATGATGCGAAAATCCGGCAGCGGGGCGACGGCAAGATGAGCGTCGGCCCTGACATCGTCGATCTCTTCGTCATCGGCGGCGGCGTCAACGGCGCCGGCATCGCGCGCGACGCCGCCGGCCGCGGGCTTTCCGTCATCCTGTGCGAAAAGGACGATCTCGCCGAAGGCACCAGTTCGCGCTCGGGCAAGCTCGTCCATGGCGGTCTGCGCTACCTCGAATATTACGAGTTCCGCCTGGTGCGCGAGGCGCTGATCGAGCGCGAGGTGCTGCTGGAATCGGCGCCGCACATCATCTGGCCGATGCGCTTCGTGCTGCCGCACAGCCCCGATGACCGGCCGGCATGGCTGGTGCGGCTCGGCCTGTTCCTCTACGACCATCTCGGCGGCCGCAAGCGGCTGCCGGCCACCCGGACGCTCGATCTGCGCACCGCGCCCGAGGGAGCGCCGATCAAGGACAGTTTCAAGCGCGGCTTCGAATATTCCGATTGTTGGGTCGACGATGCCCGCCTTGTCGTCATCAATGCGCTCGACGCCGCCGAACGGGGAGCGAAGGTCTTCACCCGCACTGCCTGCACCGCCGCCCGCCGCGAGGGCGGCCTCTGGGTCGTCGAGATGCGTGACGTCAGGACCGGCATCAAGACCAGTGTGCGGGCCCGCGCGCTGATCAATGCCGCCGGTCCCTGGGTGAATGACATCGTCAATCGCGTTGCCGGCCAGAATTCCAGGCGTAATGTCCGCCTCGTCAAGGGCAGCCATATCGTCGTGCCCAAGTTCTGGGAGGGAAGGCAAGCCTATCTCGTCCAGAACAGCGACAAGCGCGTCATCTTCATCAATCCCTACCAGAACGATCTCGCGCTGATCGGAACCACCGACATTCCCTACGAAGGCCGGCCCGAGGATGTGACGGCGGACGAGAGCGAGATCGATTACCTCATCAACGTGGTCAACCGCTATTTCAAGCGCGGTCTTGCGCGCAACGATGTGGTCTATTCCTTCTCCGGCGTCAGGCCGCTCTATGACGACAATGCCGATAATCCGAGCGCGGTGACCCGCGACTATATTTTCGAACTCGACGCGCCGGACGCGCAGGCGCCGCTGCTCTCCGTCTTCGGCGGCAAGATCACCACCTTCCGCAAACTGGCCGAGCACGCGCTGGACAGGATCGCGCCATTCTTTCCCCGCATGGGCAAAGCGTGGACCGCAAAGGCGCATTTGCCCGGCGGCGATATCGCCAATGCCGATTTCGAACAGTTTCTCGGCGACCTCGCGAATGAGTATCCATGGATGCCGGCATCGCTGCTCAAGCATTACGGCCGGCTCTACGGCACCAGGACGCGGTCCGTGGTCGGCGGCGCCCGTTCGCTCGCCGCACTGGGGCGGTGCTTCGGCAGGGATTTCTTCGAGCGCGAGGCGAACTACCTCTTTGAACAGGAATGGGCGGAAGACGCGGCCGACATTCTCGAACGGCGCACCAAGCATGGCCTGCATCTGTCCGCCGAGGAGAAGTCGGCCTTCGAGCATTGGTGCGCGACCCGGCAGGCGAGGGCAGGCTGATGGCGCTCACTGCCCCTATTCGGCGACAGCGTTGAAGGGATAGCGACCTTGGCCTTCACGCTCTCCCTCAACACCAATCCGCTGGTCAACCGCTTCGCGGAGCCCGACGATCTGATCGACACCATCGCCTATGGCATCGGCATCAGGGACGTTCAACTCACGCACGAATTCGTCAATCCGGGCTGGCCGGCGGCGACGATCGTCAAATTCGTCCGCCTGTTCCGCAACGCCTTGAACCGCACCGGCGTGCGCGTCACCTCCGGCATGACTGGTCCCTACGGCCGGCTCAACCATTTCGGCCATCCCGATGCCGATGTGCGCCGCTACTATGTCGACTGGTTCAAGACCTTTGCCGATATCTCGGCCGAGCTTGGCGCTAGCGGCATGGGCACGCAGTTCGCCATTTTCACGCATCGCGACTTCGACGACGCCGCCCGCCGCGCGCGTCTGTTCGACATCGCGCTGGACTGCTGGCGCGAGGTCGCCGAACACGCCCGGGCGGCAGGCCTGACCTACCTGTTCTGGGAGCCGATGTCGGTTGGCCGCGAGTTCGGCCACACGATCGAGAATTGCCGGATGCTGCAGGATGCGATCGATGCCGCCGGCATGGCCATTCCACTGGAGATGATGGTCGACATCGACCATGGCGACGTGACCTCCTCCAACCCGGCCGATATCGATCCCTATGCCTGGGCCGAAGCCTTTCCTCTGAAGTCACCGATCATCCACGTCAAGCAGTCGTCGATGAACAAGGGCGGCCACTGGCCGTTCACCGCGGCCCACAACAAGGACGGCCGCATCACGCCTGAGAAGCTGCTGGAGACGGTGCGCCGCGGCGGCGGCTCCGACAACGAGATCTGCCTCGAACTGTCGTTCCGCGAGCGCGAGCCGGTCGACCATCAGGTGGTCGCCATGATCCGCGAGTCGGTCGACTATTGGGCACCCTTCATCGAGACCGGCAGGCCTGACCTGCTGCCGAAAGCCGGATAGAAATCGGACAGGAGCCGATGTGGCTCCTGTCCATGAAATGCAACCGGATCGAACTCAGGCGAATTTCGGATCGAGGCTGCCCGACTTGTAGCGCTTGGCCATTTCCGAGACCGGCAGCGGCTTGATCTTCGGCGCATTGCCGGCGGTGCCGAATTGCTCGAAGCGCTCCTTGCAGAGCTTCCTCATCGCCGCCATCGCCGGCGTCAGGTATTTGCGCGGATCGAACTCGCTCGGGTTTTCGGTCAGCACCTTGCGGATCGCGCCGGTCAACGCCATGCGGTTGTCGGTGTCGATGTTGATCTTGCGCACGCCATGCTTGATGCCGCGCTGGATCTCTTCCACCGGCACGCCCCAGGTCGGCTTCATCTGGCCGCCATATTTGTTGATGATCTCCTGCAGGTCCTCCGGCACCGAGGATGAGCCGTGCATGACCAGGTGCATGTTCGGCAGCCGGCGGTGGATCTCCTCGATGACGTTCATGGCCAGAACCGCGCCGTCGGGCTTGCGCGAGAATTTATAGGCGCCGTGGCTGGTGCCCATGGCCACCGCCAGCGCATCGACATGAGTGTCGCGCACGAACTGCTCGGCCTGCACCGGATCGGTCAAGAGCTGGTCGTGGCTGATCGCGCCTTCGACGCCGTGGCCGTCTTCCTGTTCGCCGCCGCCGCTCTCGAGCGAGCCCAGCACGCCGATCTCGCCTTCCACCGACACGCCACCCCAATGCGCCATGTCGACCACACGCCGTGTGATACCGGAATTATAGGCATAGTCGGCCGGCGACTTGCCGTCTTCCTTCAGCGAACCGTCCATCATCACCGAGGTGAAGCCGTACTGGATCGCGGTGACGCAGGTGGCTTCGTTGTTGCCGTGGTCGAGATGCATGCAGACCGGGATGTCGGGGTGGATTTCGACCAGCGCGTCGATCAGCTTGGCCAGCACCACGTCATTGGCGTAGGCGCGCGCACCGCGGCTTGCCTGCAGGATGACCGGCGACTTGGTCTCCTCCGCGGCCTCCATGATGGCCAGGCCCTGTTCCATGTTGTTCATGTTGAAGGCCGGCACGCCATAGCTGTATTCGGCGGCGTGATCGAGCAATTGTCTCAGTGTGATGCGAGCCAACGATTAGTCTCCCGTATCTGGTTTCAAACCTGTGGTTGCGGGCTGTCCGCGCATCGTTCAGCCCACCGATGCTTCTGGCCGGAATTCCGCGCAACCGCAACCGTGACAGACCGTCCCGGCAGCAATTCTTGTTACAGCGGCGCGATAAAAGCCGGCGAAATATCCCAGTGGAATATCTCATTATCACAAAAATTATGATACGTGCGCGTCAATGTCTGTTATATCTGAGTTCGATCAAGGAGCCAGGCTTCTGCGTTGGCGGGTCGGCGAGAATGAAGAGCGACAACAGACGGCAAGGCATCATGGACTTCCTGGTGGACGCCGGCGCGGCAAGCGTCGACGACCTCGCCTCGCGTTTTGGCGTCTCCAGGATGACCGTGCACCGCGACTTGGACGAGCTCGAGGAGAGTGGCTTCCTGCGCAAGGTGCGCGGCGGCGCCTCGATACAGCCGAGCAGCCTCTTCGAAAGCGATTTCCGCTACCGGCAGAAGCAGGCGATTGGGGAAAAAGAGCGCCTTGCGGCGGCGGCCGCGGCCATGATCGAACCCGGCCAGACGGTCATCATCGACGACGGCTCGACGGCGGGCGGTATCGCGCGATATCTCGGCGATCTCAAGCCGCTGACGGTGATCACCAACAACCTCGCCGCCATCCAGGATCTGGCGGGTGCCGGAGGCATCAACCTGATCGCGCTCGGCGGCCAATACTCGAAGAAATTCCATGGCTTCTTCGGCCTGCTCGCGGAGGCTTCGCTGCGATCGCTGCGCGCCGATGTCGCCTTCCTGTCCTCATCCGCCATCCACGGCGCCTCCGCCTTCCATCAGGACCAGGAAGTGGTGCAGGCCAAGCGGCTGATGATGGCCGCGGCGACCCGCAAATACCTGCTGGTCGATCACGGCAAGTTTGGCCGCAGCGCGCTGCATTTCCTGACCGATCTCAAGGCATTCGATGCCGTCTTCACCGGACGCGAGCCGGAGCCCGGGATGCGCGCGACGCTGGATGCGGCCGGGGTTTCGCTGACGGTGGTCGCCGACAAGGATTGAGCATCAAGGAGAGTCCGCGTGGTTTACTGGGTCGGTACAAGCTGGAAGATGAACAAAACGCTCGCCGAGGCGCTTGATTTTGCCGGGGCGCTGGCCGGCTTCGTGCCGGGTTTCGACGATCGCATCCAGCCTTTCGTCGTTCCGCCCTTCACGGCGGTGCGCGAAGTCAGGCAGGCGCTGTCGGCGACGCGCATCAAGGTCGGCGCCCAGAACATGCATTGGGCCGATGCGGGCGCCTGGACCGGCGAGATCTCGCCGGTGATGCTGAACGATTGCGGCCTCGACCTGGTCGAACTCGGCCATAGCGAGCGGCGCGAGCATTTCGGCGAGACCGATCGCACGGTCGGGCTGAAGACTGCGGCGGCGGTCAAGCATGGATTGATACCGCTGATCTGCGTCGGCGAGACGCTGGCCGAGCGCGAAAGCGGAAAGGCCGATGCGGTGCTCACCAACCAGGTCGAGGGTGCATTGCAATTCCTCGAAGGCGAGGCGAAGGGGGCAAAAATCCTGTTCGCCTACGAGCCGGTCTGGGCGATCGGCGACAAGGGCATTCCGGCCAGTTCCGACTATGCCGACAGGCAGCAGGCGCTGATCAAGAAGATCGCCGCCGGTCTGCTGCCGTCCGCGCCGCCGGTGCTCTATGGCGGCAGCGTCAACCCTGGCAATGCCGCGGAGCTGATCGGCCAGCCCAACATCGATGGCCTGTTCATCGGCCGCTCCGCCTGGCAGGCCGAAGGCTACATCGATATCCTGCGCCGCGCCTCGGCCGCGATCTGAATCAATCGAACTGGAAAGGACAAAAAATGAAAATAGCCATTGGAGCCGATAGCGCCGGCAAGCCGCTGCTCGACGTCATCGCCGCGCATCTGGCAACCAAGCCCGGCCTCACCGTCAGCGACCTCAGCCAGGCCGGCTATTATGCCGATCTGTCGCAGAAACTCGCCCAGACGATCGTCGAAGGCGAGAACGACCGCGGCATCCTGTTCTGCGGCACCGGCATCGGCGTCTCGATCTCGGCCAACAAGGTGCCGGGGATCCGCGCGGCACTTACCCACGACACCTACTCGGCCGAGCGCGCGGCGAAATCCAACAACGCCCAGATCATCACCATGGGCGCCCGTGTTATCGGTCCGGAACTGGCCAAGGCCATTGTCGACACGTGGCTGGCCTCGGAGTTCGACGAGAAGGGGCCCTCGGCCGGCAACGTCCAGGCGATCAACAGGCTCGACGCGGCAAAGAGCTAAGAGAGACTGTCGCGCATGGCCCTGATGACGGTGACGGCCGAGGCCGCGCCCGGGTCCATGTGTCCGAGCGACCGCTCGCCAAGCCGTGACGAGCGGCCCTTGGCGGCGATCATGTCCTTGGTCGATTCCGCGCCGCGCTCGGCGGCGGCAAGGGCTGCCTGCAGGCTTTCAGCAAGGTCTTTTCCTGCTGCATTGCTGGCGCCGGCCGCTTCCGCCGCCGGTTGCCAGGCGTCGACCATTGTCTTCTCGCCGATCTCGGCCTTGCCGCGATCCTTGATCCCTTGCGCCATGGCCTGCAGCAGCGCGATGAACTCGGCGTCCGCGAGCGTCGCCTTGCCTTTGAAGGTGGCGGCGGCGCGCATGAAGGCGGTGGCATAGAGTGGACCGCAGGACGCGCCGACGGCATTGAGGAACGATTTCGCCGCCGTGTTGAGGAGCGCGGTCGGCTCGGTCGCCGCAAGGTCGAGCAATGCCAGCGCATCCCGCACGGCGTTGAACCCGAGCGCCATCGCAATGCCGTGGTCGGCGTCGCCGATGACGCCGTCGAGCTGGCAAAGCCGGTCCCTGTCGGCTTCGATCGCCACCGCGATCGCATCGAACATTCTTTTCAGGTCGGAGGCGGCGATGGTCATGGAGCGCTCTCAGCCGGCACGGAACATGGCGCAGTCGCAGGGATGGTCGAGCATCGTCTGCAACTCTTCGTCGAGATGGAAAAGCGTCACCGAGGCGCCGGCCATTTCCAGCGACGTGCAATAATTGCCGACCCAGGTCGCGTGGACGGAAACGCCGATTGCATCGAGCCGCTGCTTGACCCGGCGGTTCATGATGTAGAGCTCCATCAGCGGCGTCGATCCCAGCGAGTTGACCAGCACCGCGACCTTGTCGCCGCGCTTCGGCGCCATCTCGGCGAAGATCTTGTCGAGCATCTCGTCGGTGATCTCATCGGCGGTTCCGAGCTTGCCGCGCGCAATGCCGGGCTCGCCATGGATGCCCATGCCGATCTCCATCTCGTCGGCGCCGATGTCGAAATTCGGCCGCCGCGTCTGCGGCAGCGAGCAGGACGACAGCGCCACGCCCATGGTGAAGGTGTGGTCGTTGGCCTTGCGCGCGATGCGTTCGCATTCGTCGAGCGATAGCATGAGGTCGCAGGCCGCACCGGCGGCCTTGAAGATGAAGAAATTTCCGGCGACACCACGACGCTTCTGCCGCTGGTCGCGCGGTGCCGAGGCGACGTCGTCGGTGGTGAGCACCGTTCGCACCTCGACGTCGTCCATGCCGGCCATCTCGGCCGCCATGTCGAAATTCATCACATCGCCGGCATAGTTGCCGTACATGAACAGGACGCCGGCACCGCCGCTGACCGCCTTGGCGCATTCCAGGATCGGATCCGGTGGTGGCGAGGCAAAGACGTTGCCGATCGCCGCCGCGTCCGCCAGCCCCTTGCCGACAAAGCCGAGAAAGGTCGGCTCGTGGCCGGAGCCGCCGCCGATCACCAGCCCGACCTTGCCGGGCCGTGCGCCGTCGCGGGCGATGATCGAGCGCGGGCTGCCGTCCACGCTTGTGAGATGGCGAGGATGCGCGGCCAGGATCCCTTCGAGCATTTCGTCGACGGCGCGGTTGCCGTCGTTGATGATCTTCTTGGTCTGCACCGGCATCCTCCCGAACTCGGCATTTTCCTGGAAAGGCGCCCCGCTGAATTAGCGCAACGCGTTTCCAGGTCCTTGTTTATGCATGTCGTTATCCCAAAACCGCTGCGCGCTTTTGGGCGACATGCATCCGATACTACCGGCTGTTGCCGGGATTTCCACCCGGCTTCAGTGCTTCAGGCCGCGATCTTTTCCCGCGCGGCGAGGATCTGCACACAGGCGTTGGCCGCCTCTTTGCCCTTGACCGTGAAATGCTCGAAGAAGAAGCGGTGATGCTCGGCGCTGTCGTGAAAATTGTGCGGCGTGAGCACCGCCGAAAGGACCGGCACGCCGGTCGAAAGCTGCACGTTCATCATGCCGTCGATGACTGCACCGGCGACGAAGTCGTGCCGGTAGATGCCGCCATTGACGACGAACGCCGTGCCGAGGATCGCGGCATAGCGGCCGGTCCCGGCAAGTGTCTTGGCATGCAGCGGAATCTCGTAGGCGCCGGGCACGTCGAAGACGTCGACGGCAAAGCGTCCGCCGCCGATCTCGGCCAGCTCCGCCTCGAAGGCTTGCACGCACTGGTCGACGATGTCGGCATGCCAGCGCGCCCTGATAACGGCGACGCGAGTTGTTTCATAGTCTTTGTGGGAATGCTGATTCATGGGTCCATCCTTCCGTTTCGAACCAGAATCAGGACGCACGATACGAAATCCGGCCCGCCGGGGCGGTCCGTTTTCCGTTTCGTTCTCTTTCATCCGGACTCTAACCGTCGGCTCCGGAATCACACCGGATCTGCTGACCTTTCCGATGCCGGAAAGCGCTCGCGGGCTTCGGCCGAAGCCGTTACCGCCGGTGGGGACTTTCACCCCGCCCTGAGAACATTAACGCGCTCTGTATGAAGAGCAGGAGTGCCGGTGTCAACCGCGCGACAGGCCGCTGGCCAATCACGTTCTGTCGGCTGGAGCAATGCGATGATGGCTCTACCGGGTGCGCCACGCCGCCGCCGAAGCCGCAACCAGCATCAGCACCGCCGCGACCATCGCGCATGTGGCAAAGCCGAAGCCGGAATAGAGCGGCCCGAAGCCGGTGGTGCCGACGAACACCGCGAGATAGGTCACCGCGCTGTTCAGGCCCATGATCGTGCCCCGCCGTGACGGATCGAGCGCCGATAGGCGCATCACCAGCACGTTCAGGCCGAAATGATTGGCAAGCCCCCAGGCGGCCACCATGGCGAGTGTCAGGCCATAGCTGTCGCTGGTCGCGGCGATCGCCACGTAGACCATGGCGACGAGAAGATAGGCGAAAGGCATGACGCGCCTCGCGCCCAGGCGATCTATGATGCCGTCGAACAGCGCCGCCGTGCCGAACCCCGCGCCATAGGCGAGGGCCGCCAGACCGTTGGCGCTGACCGCCTGTCCCAGTCCGCTGTGAAGATGATCGCCGAGATAGCCATAAACACCGTAGAAGGCGGTCATGAAGGCGCCGCAGGCGACCAGCAGCGGCACGATGCCGGGAATGCCGAACGCCTCGAACGGCGAGGGCGCCGGCCCGGTCTTCCTGACATCCGGGAGCGACGATGCGCTGAGACCGCCCAGCGCCAGGGTGGCAAGCAGCGCCACGGCGGCGAAGACGGCGCGCCAGTGCACGAGATCGGCAAGCACCGCCGACAGCGAAACGCCGGCCACCATGCTGAGCGTCCATCCGGTCAGCACCACGCCGATCGTGCCGCTTTCGCGGCCGGGCGGAGCGATAGCCGCGGCACTGGCGTAGATTGCCGGCATGGCGACGCCGGCGGCAATGCCGGCGACAAGCTGCGCGGCAACCAGCGCGGCCACCGTCGGCGCGGCCGCGCTGGCGACCAGGGCCAATGCCAGCAGCAGCAAGGCCGCCTGCAGCATCCGGCGCGCGCCGATCCGGTCGATATGGCGTGCCAGGAACAGGGCGCTCGCCGATGTGCCGAGGCCGAAGGCGGCCGCCGCCGTCATCACCATGGGAACGCTGGTCGCGAACGATACGGCCACCGCCGGAGCGATCGGGCCCAGCACCAGCGAATTCGAGCCGATCACGGCGATGCATCCGGTCAGGAGATAGGCAAGCGCCGGGATGGGCGGCCTGGTGTCCGCGTTCAAGGTTGCAGCTTGATCGTTGTTCGACATATCACCATAATGGCCGTATTGAATTCCGTGACAATCGGGAATATCGGCATGGATGAAGAAACAGATGGCATTCAGCGGAACAGGCCGGCGGCCCGGGATGTCGACGCGACCGACCGAAAGATATTAGGCGTTCTGGTCGACGACGCGACCGTCAGTTATGCCGAGCTCGGCGAACGTGTCGGCCTGTCGCCGCCGGCAGCGCATGAGCGCGTCAAACGGCTTCGGCGCAGCGGCGCCATCCGCAACACGGCCGCCATCATCGATCCCAATGCGGTGAGAAAGCCGCTGCTCACCTTCGTCCACATCGACACCAGTGGCTGGGGCAAGACCCCGGAACTGATGGCGATCTCGGAATATCCCGAGGTCGAGGAGATCCACACCGTCGCCGGCGATACATGCGTCCTGCTCAAGGTGCGCACCGAGGACACCAAGGCGCTCGAAGGACTGCTGTTGCGTCTCTACGAGACACCCGGCGTCACCTCGACGCGCAGCTACGTGGTTCTGGCGACCTACCTCGAACGGCCGGTGCAGCCCGGCATCACGGCGCAATGGCCGACGCCGAAGCACATGGGCAAGCCGCTCTACTAGGCAGGACGGATGGAAGTCTTGGCTGTCACGCTCGCTAGGGAAATATAGCCTTCAGACTTTCGCACGAGGCCTGCCTTTTCGACGGTCGCGACGCGCCCGGCTACAGGTCAAGAATAGTCTACCTATTTCGTAGCTATTTGAGCAGAGTAGTTAGGGAGTTCAGAGAGCTTTCGATAGTTGTATCCGTCGAAGGCAAATATGCTTCCGAGGATCTTTTGGTAAAACGGTATATAAAGGTGCTCCCCAGAACCATATTTATCAATGGCGTCGAGAGCATCATTGTACGCCTTGGCGTCTATTGCGCGTAAAACAGGTGGCTCGTCTCCAGCGATTCGCGTCATTTTGCTTGCCCATGCCGCACATTTCTCCTCGTCGCAATTAATGCATTCATCAATCTCAGCGAGAAGGTTGTAGTAGTCTCGCTGAAGTGCCTGATGATCGCGTGCAGAGCGACCAAAATCAAAGACCAGCTGCGCTGCCGCTACAGCTGAAACAGCTGCCCCAATCCACAACTGATCAACGCCGAAGCGGTGCGCGACGTCACTCATGGCAGCCGCGCCAAGCAAAACTACTAGGAAGTTGAAGAAGCGGTTCCAGCGTTCGAACGCCCGGCGGCGCCCTGTGTGATAGAGGGCGTTCCGAAGGGCGTTAAACCGTACATTATCTACGTCCCTGGCCACTAGCGTTCCTTCTTTCCCGGCTTTTCATCCCGCCCAGGCTTATCTATTCGTTCAGGCTTTGGCTGGCGCGGGCCAGCATGCAAGCGCTGGCCAGCACCCGAGGCAGCCTTCTTCGGAACGGTTTGGCCAGAACGGCTCTCCCTCTTAGCGCTCTTGCCCTGTCCAGTACCCGCTTTCTTGGCCAAAGCCGTTCCTATTTTTTGGTTGGCGGTGGCGGTGGTGGCGGCGGGGCCGGCTGTCTCGGCCCGACTGAAGTATTTACGCCACTTGAAGGTTGTCGCGGTCCCCAAGTTTTGATCTCGGTATATTTGCTCACAGATATAACCCTCCGCTGTGTGTTTTTCATTGAAATGTAAGCGTCCCGCTCACGTATATGAGCCTCAGTCAACGCAATTACTAGCACGAGTCTTACTCTGTTTCATCAGCAAATAGGCTTTTTCAACACCGTTGGGCCGCATGAGCGCGCCATGCTGTCAACATCCGCCGGAACGATCCGCCGCTGTGCTATGCCCGCTCGGGGAACATCGCCTTCAGCCCTTCGCGCGATGCCTTGGCGATGCCGCGCTCGGTGATCAGTCCGGTCACCAGCCGTGCCGGCGTCACGTCGAAGGCGGGGTTCCTTGCCGGCGTCGCTTCGGGCGACACACGCACCTGGGCGATCTCGCCCTTGGCGGTCTTGCCCCAGACCAGCGACACCTCGTCGCCCGAGCGCTCCTCGATCGGGATTTCGGCGAGGCCGTCGCCCACCGTCCAGTCGATGGTGGGAGAGGGCAGCGCGACGTAGAACGGCACGTCGTTGTCGGCTGCGGCGAGGGCCTTCAGATAGGTGCCGATCTTGTTGCAGACATCGCCGTCGGCTGTCGTGCGGTCGGTGCCGACGATGACCATGTCGATCGCGCCGCGCTGCATCAGATGGCCGCCGGCATTGTCGACGATCAGCGTGTGCGGCACGCCATGGCCGGCCATTTCCCAGGCGGTCAGCTGGGCGCCCTGGTTGCGCGGCCGTGTTTCATCCACATAGACATGGACCGGAATGCCGGCTTCTACAGCGAGATAGATCGGTGAGGTGGCTGTGCCGTAGTCGACAGTCGCCAGCCAGCCGGCATTGCAGTGGGTGAGGATATTGACCGGCTCGCCGGGCTGCTTGCGCGCCGCGATGTCCTTGATGATGGCGAGACCGTTCTCGCCGATGGCGCGGTTGAGCCCGACATCCTCGTCGGCGATTTCACTGGCGCGCCGATAGGCGGCAGCGGCGCGTTGTCCGGCCGGCAACGGCCGCAGGAAACGCCGCATCTCGTCCAGCGCCCAGCGCAGGTTGATCGCCGTCGGTCGTGTCTCGTGCAGTGTTTCCCACACGCTGTCGAGCGCTTCGTCGGACGGATCGTGCGCCATTTGCATGGCGACGCCGTAGGCCGCGGTGACCCCGATCAACGGTGCGCCGCGCACCCACATGTCGCGGATCGCGGTGGCGATGCCGGCGACCGTGCCAAGCTTCTCGATGCGGAATTCATGCGGCAGCCAGCGCTGGTCGATGATCTCCACCGAGCGGCCGTCGTCGCTGAGCCAGATGGTCCGATAGTGGCGGTCGCCGACGTTCAAATGCTGTTCTCCTGTTCGATCAGCGCGGCCAGATTGTTGACCTCGTCGATGCTGTGAATCTGGCGCCGGTTGACGGCGATGTGGCGGCCGAATTTCAGTGCCTTCGCCTCACAACTGGCGCGCAGATCTTCATCGGCAATGGTCTCGAAGTCGGCATTGTGGGCGAGGCCGAGGATGCGCCTGTGCACCTCGATGCCGGCAAAGCCGAGCAGATCGGTCCAGATCTGGTGCAGCACATCGTCGAGCGCCTGCTCGGCGGCGAGTATGTCGCCCTGATCCTCGAACAGGCTTCTCTGGTAGAGCATGCCGGTGCGCTCGGTGCGCCACAGATGCGAGAACTCGGCACGGAACACTGCCCATGTCTCGACCACGACATCGAGCAGATAGGCGCGCATGGCGTCGCGCTTGCCCTTCTGCTCATGCCCGCGTTGCGAGAAGAACGACATCCAGAAATTGGCGAGCAGCATGCCGATGTCGAACGCCATCGGACCGTAGAAGGCGAACTCCGGATCGATCATCCGCGTTTCCTGATCGGTGACCATGATCGAGCCGGAATGCAGGTCGCCATGCAGCAGCGTCTCGGCATTGGCGGTGAAGAGATGCTTCAGCCGCTGCGCCTCCACCTTGAGGTCGCGGTCGGCCCGCAGTTCCGCCACCAGACCGTCGAGCTGCGGACTGGTGTGGCGGTTCATCTTGGCGTCGAAATACGGGTCTGAGAACACCAGGTTCTCGGTGATGTCGCAAAGCTCGACATTGTCCGCGAACAGCGCCAGGTCCGCCTTGCGCTCCTTGGTCACCATCGACAGGTCGGAGCCGCGGAACAGGGTGCGGGCCATGAACAGGCCGATATCCCGGGCAATGTTCGGCAACTGCCGGCCTTCGATCAGCGCCCGCCGCAGGATGATGTGCGGCGACAGATATTCCATGATGATCAGCGCCTGGACCTCGTCGAAGTAGTAGATCGCCGGCACCGAGCCCGGCGCGCGCGCCGCCTGCCGGGTCAGCGCGTGGTATTCGAAGAAGGAGCGCTTCAAGGGGAGTGGCCAGCTGTCGCCGACGAGCCGGACATAGGGCAGGGCTTGCTTGACGATGGCGCCGCCGCTAGCGCCTTCGACGATGAACACCAGGTTCAGATTGCCGTCCCCGACCTCGCGGACCTTCCAGGCGCTCGCATCCTTGCCGATCTTCGAGCACAGCGCTTCGTTCGTGCCGAGACGTGTTGCGAGCGTCTCCACCGACAATGCTTCGAACGGCAATTTCCCAGTCATCCTTGTCCCTCCCGCCTGTGTGCTCCCATCATAAGGGAGCCTTGACGGCAAGGCCAAGCTACGAAGCCGTCTGGCAATTGTCAATCGTGTTGACAATTGCCGATATTGACCATAGCGTCATGGTCAGGGAGGAACGCATGGTCGGCAATGCCGTGTTCCGCGTAGAGGGACTGAGGAAATCCTTTGGCCGCAACGAGGTGCTTGGCGGCATCGCGCTGGATCTCCATGCCGGTGAAGTGACCGTGCTGATGGGCGCCAACGGCGCCGGCAAATCCACCCTCGTCAAGATCGTCAGCGGCGTCTACGAGCGTGGCGGCGGCACGATGACGCTTGCCGGGCAGGATTTTGCGCCGAACACGCCGGCGGAAGCGATCCGCGCCGGCGTCGTCACCGTGCACCAGAATATCAATGACGGCGTCGTCGCCGACCTCGACGTCGCCACCAATCTCACGCTCGACAGGCTGAGCGGCAAAGGCGCGCCGACCCTGTTCAATCCCGCCCGCGTGCGCCGCGAAGCCAAGGCGGTCGCCGACCGCATGGGGCTGGCCATCGATTTGAAGGCGCGCGTCAGCGACCTTTCGCTCGCCGATCGCCAGATGGTGGCGATTGCCCGTGCGCTGGCGCACCAGCCGAAAGTGCTGATCCTCGATGAGCCGACCTCGTCGCTCTCCAGCGCCGAAGCCGACAGGCTGTTCGCGCTGGTCGACCGGCTGCGCGAGCAAGGCGTGGCGATCCTCTATATCTCGCACCGCATGTCGGACATCAGGCGGCTCGCGGACCGCATCGTCTCGATGCGCGACGGTGTCGTCTCCGGCGCCTTCGACATCAAGCCGCTCGACTATGAAGGCGCGGTTAACGCCATGCTCGGCCGCAAGATCCATCTCGACCGGATCGTCGCCAGGAGTTCGGCCAGGGCGGTCCTGAGCGTCGAAGGCCTTCGTATCGCGCAGAGCGCCAAGCCGATCTCGCTGACCCTTGGCGATGGCGAAGTGGTCGCCATCACCGGTCTCGTAGGTGTCGGCAAGACCGCTCTTGCCGAGACGCTGTTCGGCGTGCGCCGATCACTCGCCGGCACCATGACGATGAACGGCAAGCCTTACGCGCCGCGCTCGGCGGGCGACGCGATCGCCGCCGGCGTGTTCCTCGTCGCCAAGGATCGCGCCACCAGCGGCATCGTCGGCGGCTTCAACATCGAGCGCAATGTCAGTCTGCCCTTTCTCAGGCGGATGTCCAGTCTGAGTGTCCTCAAGCGCCGCCTCGAACGCGCCACCGCGCGCCGGCAGATCGAGCAGCTCGGCATCGTCTGCCGCTCCGAGAAGGATGACATGTCGGCATTGTCCGGCGGCAACCAGCAGAAGGTGATGGTCGCCCGCTGGATGGCCCAGAATGCCGCGCTGTTCATCCTCGACGAGCCGTTCCAGGGCGTCGACATTTCGGCCCGGCGCGACATCGCAGCCAAGCTGAGGGCAAGCGCCAATGGCCGCGCCACGCTTTTGTTCGTCACCGAACTCGACGAAGCGCTGGAGACGGCCGACCGCATCCTGGTGATGTCGGAGCACACAATCGTCGGCGAACACCGCAACGCCGATGTCGATCTAGATCGCCTGCTGGCCGAGGTCGCGGGCGGACCGCTGCACAGCGCTGCCTGAGCGTGGCGGCCGATGGAATTGGAATGGAGAGATCATGGGTTGGAGTTGGGTAAAAACCGCAGCGGCGCCGGGGTGCGCGGAATGACGCTGCGCGACCACGCCATCCGCTATGGATTCATCGTGCTGTTGTTCGGATTGGTCGCCTATTTCGCGATCGCCGCCGACGGATTCGTCTCGCCGCAAAGTGCCGTCTTCATCTTCCAGTCGGTCGCCATCACCGGCGTGCTGGCGCTCGGTGTTACCGCCACCCTGGTGGTCGGCGGCTTCGACCTGTCGATCGGTTCGGTTGCGACCTCGGCCATGATGGCGGCGGCCTATGTCATGGTGGTGCTGGAGCAGAACGCGTTCGTGGCGGTCATCATCTGCTTGTTGATCGGCGCCTTTGTCGGCCTGATCAATGGCTGGCTGATCGTCTACATGCGCGTGCCGGACCTGCTGGCGACGCTAGGCATGATGTTCCTCCTGGTCGGCCTGCAGCGCATCCCGACAGAAGGCCGCTCGATCGCCACCGGCATGACCATGCCCGACGGCTCGGTCGCCAACGGCAAGTTCTCCGATGCCTTCCTGGCGCTTGGCCGCCACCGCTTCGATTTCTTCATCCCGAACCTCATTCCGGTGTCGGTGGTCGTGCTTCTGGTGCTGGCCGTGCTGATCTGGTTCTTCCTCGAATACACCCGCTTCGGCCGCATGATGTACGCCGTCGGCTCCAATGAGCGCGCCGCCGAACTCGCCGGCGCGCCTGTCAAGGCATACAAGATCTGGGCTTACGTTATTTCAGGAGTTTTTGCCTCTATCGGCGGCATTTTGCTCGCCGCCCGGCTTGGACGCGGCGACATCGCCTCGGGTAATAATCTGCTGCTCGATGCGGTTGCCGCGGCGCTGATCGGCTACGCGGTGCTTGGCGCCGCCAAGCCGAACGCCTTCGGCACCGCCATCGGCGCGCTGTTCGTCGGCATCTTGCTGCAGGGCCTGACGATGATGAACGCGCCCTACTACACGCAGGATTTCGTCAAGGGCGTGGTTCTGGTCGTCGCCCTTGTCTTCACCTTTGCCCTTTCGGGCAGGGGCAGGAACTAGCATTCGGCCGGATAGGATTTTGAGTTCAACAAAAGTGGAGGAAAACAAGGTGAACATCACAAGAAGACTTCTGGGGAAAGTGGCGCTCGGGCTCGCCGGCGCAACCATGCTGATGCAGATCCCGGCATTGGCCGCCGACAAGCCGGCGCCGTTCGACAAGCCCGGCGTCAAGATCGCGCTGGTGCGCTATCTCTCGACCGGCGACTTCTTTCAGGCCTATCTGTCGGGCGTCGAGGCGCAGTCGAAGGCGCTCGGCATCGACCTGCGCGTGCTCGACAGCCGCCAGGACGCCGCCCTTCAGGCCGACATGGTCGATCAGGCCATTGCGCTCGGCGTGCAGGGCATCATCATCCAGCACGGCCTGACGGAATCGATGAAGGACGCCGCCCAGCGTGCCGTCGACGCCGGCATCAAGGTGGTCGCCTTCGACGTCAATGTCGAAAACCCCAAGATCCCGCAGATCGAACAGTCGGACAAGGACCTGGCGCGCCTAGCGCTCGAACAGGCGGTCAAGGACAATGGCGAAAGCTGGAACGCCGGCTATGTCTACGTCGCCGGCATCGCGCCGCTCGACCGCCGCAACGAAACCTGGGTCGACGTGAAGAAGAAATATGCCGGCATCAAGGAAGCCGCCATGTTCGGCACGCTCGACAATCCGATCGCCAACTCCGTCGCCAACCAGGCACGCTCGGTGCTGTCGGCGCACCCCGACATCAACGTGATGTTCGCCCCTTATGACGAATTCGCCAAGGGCGTGAAGATCGCCGTCGACGAAGCGAGCCTGAACAAGAAGATCAAGATCTATTCGGCCGACATTTCCACGTCCGACATCGCGGCGATGCGCGAGCCCGATAGTGCCTGGGCGGCGACCGCCGCGACCAACCCGGCCGTCGTCGGCCAGGTCTCGGTGCGCGCCCTGGCGCAATTGCTCGCCGGCGAAGATCCCGGCCACAACGTCATCGTGCCGCCGACGCTGATCACCCAGAAGGAGCTGATCGACAAGGACATCAAGAACATGGAGGACCTGTCGGCCAAGCTGCCGCAGTTCGCCCACGCCGACGTCGCCATGCCTGCCTGGATGCCGAACCCCAACGCGAAGTAGCTTTCGGAACAACTCTTGCCGGATTGCTGAGTTGAGACCAAATGAAAGCCGCCCTGCAGCAAATCGCTGCGGGCGGCTTTTTCGATGACGTTCACTCGTTGAACAGGTCGGAATGCGAACCGGTACGGGCAAGCTGCAATTCGTCGCCGACAACGCGGTAGATCAGGAGCCAGTCTGGTTCGATATGCGCGTCACGAAAGCCTTTCCAGTCCCCTTTCAGAGGATGATCCTTGTACGCCACCGGCAGCTCTTGTCCGGCGATGAGCAGGCCTAACAGATCGCGCAACTTGCCCAGGTCCTTCCCACGCTTTTCCATACGCTTCACATCCCGGCGAAATTGCCCGGAGCGAATGGAGGCTGGCACGCTTAGATCCCCAAATCCTTGAACAACTCATCAGCCGAGGCAAGGCGTTTGCCTTTGCCTTTTTCCAACTCGGCCATGGCCTTTTGAGTGGTGGCGTTCGGCACTTTCACTGGAAAGGGAAACTCCTTATCGGCAGCGACGCGCACCAGAAGCAGGCGAATGGCATCGGAGACCGACAACCCCATGGCTGCCAAAGCCTCCGTCGCCTGATCTTTCGTAGCGCTGTCGATGCGAGCGCGGACCACTGAATCCGTTGCCATATCGTGACTCCTTCATGTTAGCTACAATGTAGCTACAGTGTAGGACTCTTGCAAGTGGATTGCTGCGATCGTTCAGCAGCAAGCCTACCGCAGCGCCGCGGCAATGTTGCCGCCGTCGACCGTCGTCACATCGGCGGTCGTCCGGTCCGCCAGGGCATGGTGCAGGAAGGCCTGCGCCACATCCTGCGCAGTCACTTCCTGGCCGAGCAGATTGCCGGACATGTAGTCCTTCTCCGACACGCCGCGCGCGCCCGAGCGGCTGGCGATCATCGCGTCCGTCAAAAGACCCGAGCGGATGCGGTCGGCGTTGACGGCGTTCGAACGGATGCCATGGGCGCCGTAGTCGAGCGCGTATTGCCTGGACAGGAACAGCGTCGCCGCTTTCGGCACGCCGTAGGCGCCGAACTTCGGGCCGGGGTTGACCGCCTGCTTGGAGGTGTTGAACAGGAGAGCGCCGCCGGTGCCCTGTTCGAGCATGATGCGCACGGCGTTCTGCGCCGCCGACTGGTGGGCGAAGAAATTGAGTTCGAAGCTCTTGCGCAGCAGCGCATCGTCAAGCTCGCCGATGCGGCCTTCCCATGCAGCACCCGCATTGGACACCAATATGTCGACGCCGCCGAACACGGCGATCGCCTTGTCGAATGCGGCGCGCATCTGAGCCGGGTCGGTGATGTCGGCACCAACGCCGATCGAATTGTTGCCGGCTTTCCTGGCGGCATCAGCGGCCTTTTCGGCGTCGAGATCGACGACGACGGCATGAGCGCCATTGTCGGCGAACAGTTTTGCGGTCGCCGCGCCGATCGCACCGGCGCCGCCGGTGATCAGCACCACTTGTCCAGTCAGCGGCTTCGGCTTGTTGGAAGCGAGCTTGGCCTGTTCCAGCGACCAGTATTCGAGCGGGAACAGGTCGGCCTTGGATAATGGGTGGAAACGCCCGACCGCCTCGGCGCCGCGCACTGCCTCGATCCACATCTCGCCGACGTCCGACGCGATCTTGGCGTCCTTCAATGTGCGGCCATGGCCGAACATGCCGAGCCCCGGCACCAGCGTCAGCCGCGGCATGGGATCGAGCATGGTGCGCTTGACGTCGTCGAGCGCGTCATTGGTCTCGAAATAGGCACGATAATCCTTGGCGAAGGCATCGACATGGCTCTCGATCACCGCCTTGTAGTCACCGACCTTGTCGGCGTCGGGCGCCGGCACCGCCATCGGTCCGGTCTTGATGCGGATCGACAGATCCGGCGTCGACACGCCACGTTGTGCATAGTCGGCGATCTCTGCCGAATTGATGAAATCGACGATCGCGTCCGAGGTACGGAAATCGCTGATCATGCGGTCGAAGCGGCCTTCGCCGCGTGGCGCCGCGACAGCGCCGCGCAGCATGGGCGCGATCACCGCCGGTGACGCGAGCCTTGCCGGCAATGCCGCCTTCGCAGCCTTGGGCTTGGCGTGCTTGGCCACATAGTCCTCGGCGACGTTCACATAGTGGATCATCCGGTCATAGGCCTGCCTGGCGTCGTCGCCGAAAGTGAAGATGCCATGCTTGTCGAGGATCAGGCCTTCTACCGCAGGGTCGGCGTCGAAGACGTCGGCCGCCGCCTTGGCGAGGTCGAAGCCTGGCATGATGTAGGGCACGTAGCCCATCTTTGCTCCGAACACCTTTGCCACCAGCGGTTTGCTGTCTTCCTGATCGACAATGGCCAGGATGGCGGTCGAATGGGTGTGGTCGACGAATTTGTGCGGCAGGAAGGCATGCAGCAGGGTCTCGACCGATGGGTTGGGCGAGGCGGGGTCGATCAGGTTTGCCCGCTGCAGGGCGACCATGTCCTCGTCGGAAAGCCTGTCCAGCTTGCGCGCCTTGAGCAGGGCGCCCATCTTGACGGCGGGCAGGCCCTGCGGCTCGATGACGGCCATGTCCCAGCCGCTGCCCTTGACGCACAGCACGTCCCACTCGTCGCCGACGAGGTCGGTCGCCTTGATCTTGCAGGAGGTGTTGCCGCCGCCATGCAGGACCAGCTGTGGCACGCCGCCCAGAAGCCGCGTCGTGTAGACACGCAAGGCCAGGTCGCGGCCGACGCCCTTCTTCGCATAATCGGCAACGAGTTTTTCGGCCGCGTCGTCGTTCCACAGGTTCTTCATGTTCGCTTCGTCCAGTTGCTGTTTTTGATGGTGAAACAGGAATGCCGCGACGCCTTGATGACAATGCGTCGGCAAAGGGTTGGTTTTCAGGGTGCCTTTTCTGCTGACGCTCCGGCATGATCGAGCAGCCGCTGCGCCATATGCGCGCCGACCACCAGATGCGTGCAGAGGCCGCCGGCGATTGCCGCGAGCAGCGGCTCGAACTTGCTGTCTTCCTGCACGACCATCAGCCGCTTCCCGATGACGCGCAGTGAAGCAAGCCCCGCCGAGATGACCCGCCGGTTGTAGCTGCAGTCGAGCAACTCGCCACCGGCATCGATGATCTGCCCGGCAATGACACCGGCGGCACCTTCCTTGCGCAGTGCCGCCATCTCGGCTGCCGTCAGCGCACCGCACTTCACCAGGTGGCTGTCGGCATCGACAGCGCCGATGGAGTAGAGCGCAAGATCGCAGTCGCTGATCCCGGCAAGCTGATCACGGATCACGGGCTCGGCGCGCAGGCCTTGCGCCAGTTCCTCGGTCGACAGCACCAGAGGCGCGTAGAAATTGAGGCCCTTGGCATTGAGCCGCCGCGCGATTTCCATGGTGCACTGGTCGGGCCGGTAGGAATAGGGCGCGCCGAGATTGCCACAGAGCTGCACCACGGTGACGTCCTGCAGGTCGGCATAGGACATGATGTCGGCGATGGTGTAGACGGTGCGGCCCCAGGCGACGCCGATGCGGTCGCCCTTCCTGACGAGTTCCAGGAAGACGCTTGCCGCCAGCACCGCGATATCGGTCGAGGGATCGGCGAGGTAGGCGTTTTCCGGCGCGATCCAGACGGCGTCGAGCTTCAGGGCATCTTCCAGCCTGCGCGCCATGATGTCGTCGGTGAAGAGCTGCGTCGAGGTCGAGATGTTGACGATGCCTGTCTCGCGCGCCTTGCGCAGATACATGGCGACGGAAGCGCGCGAAATGTTGAGCTGATTGGCCACTTCGTCCTGGCGAAGCCCATGGGCATAGTAAAGCCAGGCCGCCTTGTGGATGAGCTGTTCTGCCGGTCGGATCGCCATGCCGCCTCCTTGGCTGACATTAGTCACGGCTCTCGACAAAAGTCAAATTTGAATGAGCAGGAAGGGATCTTCTGCCGGCGCGGCTCAATCGAGATCACCGTTCCAGCAAGTCGGCGCAGTATAGCATTCTCAGCCCTTCTGGGGGATAGCGTGACGACGAGCCTAAGGTTAGAAAGCTCGAAAAGACTTTGGGGAGAACGGGATGGCCAGTCCCTACGAACAGGATCTCGACAGGAACGCCGCCAACCACCAGCCGCTGACGCCGCTCACCTATCTGGAGCGCGCTGCAAAGACTTATCCCGACCACATCGCCATCATCCATGGCGGCCAGCGCATCAGCTACCGCGATTTCTGGCGCCGCTCGCTGAAGCTCGCTTCGGCGCTGCATAAGCACGGCATCGGCAAGTGCGATACGGTGACCGTCATGCTGTCGAACACGCCGCCGATGCTGGAGGCGCATTTCGGCGTGCCGATGACCAAGGCGGTGCTGCACTCGCTCAACACGCGCCTCGACGCCGCGGTCATCGCCTTCCAGCTCGATCATGCCGAGACCAAGGTGCTGATCGTCGATCGCGAGTTCTCCGGAGTCGTGCGAGAGGCGCTCGGTCTGGCCAAGGTCAAGCCGCTGGTCATCGATTACGACGATCCCGATTACGCCGCTGACGCGCCCTATCCGAAAGGCGAGCGGGTCGGCACGGTGGACTATGAGGCCTTTGTCGCCAATGGCGACGAGGAGTTCGCCTGGTCGATGCCGGACGACGAATGGGACGCGATCTCGCTCAACTACACGTCGGGCACGACAGGCAATCCCAAGGGCGTCGTCTACCATCACCGTGGTGCCGCGCTGATGGCCTACACCAACACCATCCATGCCGGCATGGCCAAGCACGCGGTCTATCTCTGGACGCTGCCGATGTTCCATTGCAATGGCTGGTGTTTTCCCTGGACGCTCGCGGTCCAGGCCGGCACGCATGTCTGCCTGCGCTGGGTGCGGCCGAAGCCGATCTATGACGCCATCGCCGACCACGGCGTCACGCATCTGTGTGGGGCGCCGGTCGTCATGTCGGTGCTGATCAACGCCAGGGAGGAGGACAAGCGCGCATTTGCGCAGACCGTCACCTTCAACACGGCTGCCGCGCCGCCGCCCGAAGCCGTGCTGTCGGGGATGGCCGATGCCGGCTTTGCCGTCACCCATCTCTACGGATTGACCGAAACCTATGGTCCCGCAGTCGTCAACGAATGGCATAACGGCTGGGACGGGCTCGACAAAGAGGCGAGGGCGGGCAAGAAGGCACGGCAGGGCGTGCGCTACGCCGCGCTCGAAGGCCTGACGGTGATGGACCCCGAGACCATGGCCGAGACGCCCGCCGACGGCGAGACCATCGGCGAGGTCATGTTCCGGGGCAACATCGTCATGAAGGGCTATCTGAAGAACCGCAAGGCGACCGACGAGGCTTTCGCAGGCGGCTGGTTCCACTCCGGCGATCTCGGCGTCATGCACCCCGACGGCTATATCCAGCTCAAGGACCGCTCCAAGGACATCATCATCTCCGGTGGCGAGAACATTTCCTCGATCGAGGTCGAGGATGCGCTTTACAAGCATCCCGCCGTCGCCTCCTGCGGCGTCGTGGCGCGCCATGACGACAAATGGGGCGAGGTGCCCGTCGCCTATGTCGAGCTGAAACCGGGCAAGGTGGCGAGCGAGGCAGAGATCATCGAGCACTGCCGGACGCTGCTTGCCCGCTTCAAGGTGCCGAAAGCGGTGATCTTCGCCGAGATACCGAAGACCTCGACCGGCAAGATCCAGAAATTCCGGCTGCGGGAAATGGCCAAGGTCGCCTGAAGTCGTCTCGCGCCTTTTCGAGAGAATTATTTTCGGTGGCCCGCATCCTGAGGGGCGCCTTGTGACGTCTATGGGATGTCACCATCTGTCACCTATCGTACGCGTACATCGAATCCTCGTTGACACAGTGCTCTTTTCGATTTACGAGTGATGAAAATCGAAATTCGTCACTCGTTATTTGACAGAGAGCTATGTCCGAAGCCGCCAACATCGTCGCCGACGTCGCCCGACAGGAAAATGTGACGCGCATTCTCGATTGCGCCGAGCGCCTGTTCCGGCACTATGGCTACGGCAAGACCAATGTCGCCGACATTGCCCGCGAACTCGGCATGTCGCCGGCCAACATCTACCGTTTCTTTGCCTCCAAAGTCGAAATCCACCAGGCCGTCTGTGGCCGGATGCTCGGCGCCAGCTACAACATGGCCTACGAGATCATGCACCTGCCGGTCAGCGCCGAGGAGCGGCTGCGGCGTTACGTGCATGCGCAGTACAAGATGACGATGGAGGTCATGCTCGACGAGCAGAAGGTCCACGAGATGGTCATTGTCGCCCTCGAGCGCGACTGGGGCGTCATCGACAAGCATGTCGACAGCATCCACGATCTCTTCGCCGAGGTGATCCGCGAGGGCATCGAGGCCGGCGAGTTCAGGAAACAGGACCCGGTGACCGCGTCGCGCTGTTTCGGTGCCGCCACCGTCATCCTGTGCCATCCGCAGATGGTGGCGCAGTGCCTCGCCAAGACCAATCGGGCGATGCCCGACGAACTCATCGATTACGCAATCAGAGCCTTGAAATAGCCGCCGCCAGCCGGTGCCGGTGTCGACAGTCCGTCTCCAGTCGGGAGTATCAAGATGTTTTTGCCCAGTTCCATCCTTCGCAAGCTGCCAGCTGCCGGCCTGATCGTCGCATCGCTTGGGCTCGCCGGCTGCTCGCAGGAAAAAGCGGAGGTGAAGGACATCATTCGCCCGGTCAAGGTCGTCGAGATCGCCCAGGCCCATGACACCCGCACGCTGTCCTATTCCGGATCGGTGCGCGCCCGCACCGAGAGCACACTGGGTTTCCGGGTCAACGGCAAGATCACCGAGCGTCTTGTCGACATCGGCCAGCGCGTGGCGCCTGGCGATGTGCTGGCCCGCATCGATCCCTCCGACTATGACCTGTCGGTCAAGAGCGCGCAGGCCGCGCTGGACGCCTCCGAACGGCAGGTCGAGACCGTCGAACTCGCCCGCAAGCGCGCCGAGCAGCTTTTCGCCAAGAACTTCGCGCCGAAATCGCAGCTCGAACAGGCAACGCTGACCTATGATCAGGCCGTCGCCACGCGCGACTCTGCCCGCTCGACGCTTGCCCAGGCCAGGAACCAGGTCGGCTATACCGACCTCAAGGCCGACAGGGACGGCATCGTCACGGCGGTCAACGCCGATGTCGGCCAGGTGGTCGGGTCGGGCACGCCGGTGGTCACCGTCGCGGTCGATGGCGAAAAGGAAGTGCTGATCGCGGTTCCGGAAATGGAGATCGCGCAGTTCAAGCCGGGCAAGGACGTCAAGGCGGGCTTCTGGTCCGATGCCGCTCTGGCGCTCGACGGCAAGGTTCGCGAGGTCGCCGGCAGCGCCGATCCGCAGTCGCGCACCTTTGCCGTCCGCGTCAGCCTGCCCAACGACCCGCGCGTGCTGCTCGGCATGACCGCCAATATCGAGGCGTCGGCGGCTAATGAAAAGCAGCTCGTGTCCATCCCGCTGAGCGCGCTCGCCGAGAAAGACAGCCAGTCGATCGTCTGGACGGTCGATCGTGGCGCCGACACCGTGCATGCCCGTCCGGTCAAGGTCGCCAAGTTCGCCGCCGACGGCGTGCGTGTCGCGGAGGGATTGAAACCGGGCGATATCGTGGTCGCCGCCGGTACGCAGTTCATGACCGAGGACCTAAAGGTGAAACTCGCCGGGGGCATCACACAGCAGTCCGCCTCGGCCGAGGGCGGGGACGCCAGCCAGCTGCGCTGACGACAGACAGGTCGGCCGCGCGTTCCCGCGGCCGCAGGTTTCCGGGCGGCGTGCCCGAAAGGTCGAGACGTCAAGGCCGATGTACCCCCCGCATCGACCCTCGCGTCCCACCGCGATGAGTGTCTCTCCGCTCGAAGAGCGACGCCGCCCGGAAACCAGTATCGAACGCAGATGATTTCGTTTCGCGCGCCGCGCTTCTTCGTAGCACCTTCCTCGAAGCACCAGGGCGCCGGCAACCAAGCAAAGTGGACCACCACCGATGACGACCTCCACTGAAGAAAAGCGGCCCTTCAATCTCTCTCGTTGGGCAATCGGCCATCCTTCGATTGCGCGCTTCCTGTTCGGGCTGATCATCATCGCCGGCGCGCTCGGCCTGATGCGCATGGGCCAGAAGGAAGATCCCGACTTCACCTTCCGCGTCATGGTCGTGCAGGCGATCTGGCCGGGCTCCTCGATCCAGGAGATGGAAGACCAGGTCGTCAACAAGATCGAGCGCAAGCTGCAGGAGACGCCGCATCTCGACTTCGTGCGTTCCTTCACCCGCGCCGGCAGCGCCATCATCACCGTCCAGATCAAGGGCGACACCAACGCCGCCGAAGTGACCGATGCTTTCTATCAGGTGCGCAAGAAGATCGGCGACATATCGGGCGACCTGCCGCAGGGTCTGCTCGGTCCATATTTCAACGACGAATTCGGTGACACCTTCATCACGCTGCATTCGATCAGCGGCGACGGCTTCTCCTATCCCGAGCTGAAGAAGTTCGCCATCCAGGCGCGCGATATGCTGTTGACGACGCCTGGGGTCGAAAAGGCGGTCATCATCGGCGACCAGCCGGAAAAGCTCTACATCGATGTCTCGTCCAAGGCGCTGGCCGAACGCGGCCTGACGCTGACCGACGTGCAGAACGCGATCAAGGGCCAGAACAATGTCGACCCGGCTGGTTCCGTCGATACCGGCGTCAATTCGGTGCGCATTTCGGTCGAAGGCGATGTCGCCAAGGCCGCCGACATCCGCGAGCTGCGCCTGCGCGCCGGCGGCCAGGTCACCCGGCTTGGCGACATCGCCACCGTCACTTCGGGGCTGGAAGATCCCTTCCAGCGCAAATACCGCTTCAATGGTCACGACAGCGTGCAGCTTGGCGTCGTCATGGCCAAGGGTTTTAAAGTCACCGACGTCGGCAAGGATGTCGAGGCGACCTACAAGCACTTCGAGGAGGCGCTGCCCTATGGCGTTTCGGTCGACCAGATTTCCGACCAGCCGGGCGTCGTTACGGACGCGGTAGCCGAATTCATGCATGCGCTCGGCGAAGCGCTGCTGATCGTGCTGGTCGTCTCGTTCCTGTCGATCGGCTGGCGCTCGGGCCTGGTGATCGCCATCGCCATACCGCTGGTGCTCGCCGCCACCTTCGCTATCATGTACGAGATCGGCATCGACCTGCAGCGCATTTCGCTGGGCGCGCTGATCATCGCGCTCGGCCTGCTCGTCGACGATGCCATGATCGTCGTCGAGATGATGGAGCGCAAGCTCGAGGAGGGGCTGGTCAAGATCGAGGCGGCGAGCTTCGCCTATTCCTCGACCGCCTTCCCGATGCTGACCGGCACGCTGATCACCACCGCCGGCTTCATTCCTGTCGGCTTTGCCGCTTCGACGGCTGGCGAATATGTGCGCACCCTGTTCTATGTCGTCGGCATCGCGCTGATCGTGTCGTGGTTCGTGGCGGTCTATTTCACGCCCTGGCTCGGCCACATGATCCTCAAGCAGCGCAAGCATGCCGGCAGCCATCACGACGCCTTCGACACGAGCTTCTATCGTCGGCTGCGTGCCACGGTCGGCTGGGCCGTGCGCCATCGCATCATCGTCCTGGTGATGACGCTGGTGACTTTCGGCACCAGCCTTTGGGCGTTCCAGTTCATCCCGCAGAATTTCTTCCCGCAATCGTCGCGGCCGGAAATCCTCGTCGACCTCTGGCTGCCGGAAGGCACCAGCATCAAGGAGGTCGAGACGCAGGCCAAGGCCCTGGAAGCCAAGATGATGGACGACAAGGACAAGCGTTTCATCGCCACCTATATCGGCGAGGGCGCCCCGCGCTTCTTCCTGCCGCTCGACCAGCAACTGCGCAACCCGAACTTCGCCCAGTTGCTTGTCATGGCCAATGACGAGCCGGCGCGCGAGCGGCTGATCGTCAAGCTGCGCACGGTTCTGGCGCAGGATTTCCCATCGATCCGTGCCAAGGTCGACCGCCTGTTCCTCGGACCGCCAACCGGCTGGCCGGTGCAGATGCGTGTCATGGGTCCGGACCGCCAGGAGGTGCGCCGCATCGCCGACCAGGTGAAGGCGAAGTTCCGGCAGGATCCGCTGCTCGGCGCCGTCCATGACGACTGGCTGGAGCCCGTTCCGGCGATGAAACTGGTCATCGACCAGGATCGCGCCCGTGCGCTCGGCGTCACCTCGCAGCGCATCCGCCAAATGCTGCAGGCCGCGATGTCCGGCGCGCCGCTCGACGATTTCCGCGACGGCGAGGAGACAGTATCCATCGTCGCCCGCGAGCCGGATGCCAGCCGCAGCCTGCTGTCCTCGGTCGACTCGGTCTATATCCCGACCGATTTCGGCGGTTTCGTGCCGCTGTCGCAGGTCGCCAAGGTGGTGCCTGTGCTGGAGCAAGGCATAGAGTGGCGCCGCGACCGCCTGCCGACGATCAGCGTGCGCGCCACACTGCCCGACGGCGTGCAGTCCAACGACGTCGTCACCAAGATGTACAAGGACTTGCAGGGCCTGCGCGACGGCCTGGCGCCCGGCTACAAGATCGAGATCCAGGGCGGGGCCGAGGATTCGGCCGAAAGCCAGGCTTCCATCGCCGCCAAGGCGCCGATCATGCTGGCCATCATCGTCGTGCTCCTGATGATCCAGCTGCAGAACTTCGGCAAGGCGATGCTGGTGCTGGCGACTGGCCCGCTCGGTATCATCGGTGCTGCCGCCGCTCTGCTGATCAGCGGTGCGCCGTTCGGCTTCGTCGCCATCCTCGGCGTCATCGCACTGCTCGGCATTATCATGCGCAACTCGATCATCCTGGTAGACCAGATCGACCAGGACATCGCCAGGGGCATGGACCGTTCCGAAGCGATCATCGGCTCGGCGGTGCGCCGCTTCAGGCCGATCGTGCTGACGGCGATGACGGCTGTGCTGGCACTGATTCCGATCTCGCGCGCCGTGTTCTGGGGCCCGCTCGCCTACGCCATGATGGGCGGCATTCTCGTCGCCACTGTGCTGACCATCCTGGTGCTGCCGGCGGGGTATGCGCTCTTCTTCGGACGGGAGCCCAAGAAAGCCAGGACCGACGAGCAGGCGCCAGCAGAGATCGAAGGCGTTGAACGGCCGCAACTGGCGTTGGCGGCCGAATAAGAAAAACCGGCCGGTCGATTTGCGACTGGCCGGTTTTCCCTTAATGCAACAGTGGCTTGGGCCGCTTGGCGGTCAGACCATCAGATGACGAATACCCAATTGGCGATGAGCATGACCGCCACGCCGGCGACCAGCGTCAGATAGGGCAGCATGCCCGCCTTCCTGACCTTTAGATCGGCCGAGCTCATGCCGAGATCGGCCAGCATGTGGTCGGGGAATTTGCCCTTGTCCTGGATGTAGTGGCGGAAGCAGAACACCGGGATGATCAGCGCGGCGGTGATCAAGCCGGCCCACAGAGCCATCGGGTTCCAAACCTTGGCGCCTGCGCCCATGAAGATGGCGTTGACATAGGCGAAGATCGCCCCAATCCCCAACAGCCAGCTAGGCGCTTTCCATGGCCGTGCGATATGGCCGTTGTCGATGCGGTGGATCCAGCCGGCATTGAGGTTGAGGAAGTTGAAGATGATGTAGCCGCAGTTCGACACGGCGAGGATGAAGAAGAAGCTCGTCGCGTCGGCCGAGGCGATAGCCAGCACGATCAGGTTGAAGCAGAGGTCGGTCCACATGGCCCGCGTCGGCGCACCGTGCTCGTTGACGTGGCTGAGATAACGCGGCAGCCAGCCGTCGACCGAGCCTTGGTAGAGCGTGCGCGAGGAGCCGGCCATCGCCGTCATGATGCACAGCACCAGCGCCAGGATCATCAGCATCACCAGAAGGCTGTGAATGATCTTGCCGCCGCCGACCATGCCGGCCAGTGCATCCGCCACGCCGGAGCCGTCGACGATCGGCGTTGCCAGCATGCTGTTCAGGCCCAGCACGCCCTGGAAGGTGAAGGGCACCAGGATGAACAAAAGCATGCAGAGCAGGCCGGAATAGAAGATGGCCTTGAACGTATCGGTGCCAGGGTTCTTGAACTCCGACGTGTAGCAGACGGCCGTTTCGAAGCCATAGGTCGACCACGCGGCGATGAACATGCCGCCGAGCGCCAATGTCCAGCCGGCGATGTTCCAGGAGCCGGGTTCGGGTGCGTAGGCGGCGGCCAGCGGCACCAGCGGCGAAAAGTTCGACCAGTCGATCTGGCCGGTGAAGATCGGCACCACGCCGACGATCAGCATCGGAACGATGACCAGCAGGCCGATATATTTCTGCACGCTGGCGGTGCCCAGGATGCCGCGATGCTGGATCGAGAAGATGATCAGCATCAGCACCGCGCCAATGAAGAAGGTGGCGTTGAGCGTGAACGAGACCGGTCCGAGCGTATGGCTCCACAGCGTCCAGTTACGGATCGCTGGTGTCGCGGCGGCCGTCACCGCGGTGATGGCGTCGGCGGGAACCGTTCCGGCATGCGCGGCGAGATAGGCGACGACATCGGGCGAAGTTTCGGTGAACAGCGGCACCGGCGCCAGCGCGTTGAGGATATAGGCGGCGGCGATCGAGCAGCCGAGCGACAGCACCGGCGACCAGGCGAACCAATTGCACCACACCGACAGCGGCGCGATGAACTTGGAATAGCGCAGCCAGGCGGTGGCGCCATAGATCGAGGCGCCGCCGGATTTGTTCGGGAACAGGCCGGCGATCTCGGCATAGGTGAAGGACTGCAGGAAGCCCATGATCATGGACACCGTCCAGATCAGGAAAGCCAACTTTCCCGTCGTCCCGGCAATGCCGCCGATCGAGAACAGCACCAGCGCCGGAACGCCGCTCGCCACCCAGAAGGCGCCGCGCCAGTCGATATGCCTGAGCAGCTTGCTTTCGGCAGGCTGGTCCAGGACCGTAGTTATCGTGCTCATGTCGATGAGTTCCCCTTTTTCGATGTTCCCCGCCAGCGATGCCTCGGCTAGGCGAAGCTTGCTCCCCGGCAAATAATCATTCCGGCCGCAGTGTTTCCACTCAGTCGTATTTTTTTCTTAACAGTGAAGATTGATCCGGCGCGCTTTCACGTCAAGCGATTTGTGAAACCATGCACATCACGCTTGCGAAACATGCTCTTCCCTTCTCCCCTTGTGGGAGAAGGTGGATCGGCGCGCAGCGCCGAGACGGATGAGCGACTATCTGAGGTGTCAAGTTGCATTTGCGAACTCGCTTCGCGCATCGCGTGCTTTTGCATT
>NZ_JAPYKS010000089.1:0-617 GCF_037179605.1 Mesorhizobium salmacidum (SeqCode) | reverse complement strand
TGCGGCGCATCCTCGGCAATGCCGAGCTCGCGCAGCACGGCGATGCCTTGTGAGGCGAAGGCTTCGTTGAGTTCGATGACATCGAACTGTTTTGGCGTCAGGCCAAGCCGCGCGCACAGCTTCTGCGTCGCCGGCGCCGGGCCGATGCCCATGATGCGCGGCGCGACCCCGGCGGCGGCCCCACCAAGGAAACGGGCGATCGGCGTCAGCCCGTATTTCCTGACAGCCGCTTCCGAGGCAACGATCAGTGCCGCCGCGCCGTCATTGACGCCGGAGGCGTTGCCCGCCGTCACCGTGCCGCCCTGCCGGAACGGCGTCGGCAATCTGGCTAGGGTCTCGACCGTCGTGCCGGCGCGGGGATGTTCATCCTTCGAGACCACGACCGGATCGCCCTTGCGCTGCGGGATCGTCACCGGGGTGATCTCCTTCGCCAGCCGGCCATTGGCTTGTGCCGCGACCGCCTTGTCCTGGCTGCGCACGGCAAAGGCATCCTGATCCGCGCGGGAAACAGCGAAGTCTTCCGCCACGTTCTCGCCCGTTTCCGGCATGGAATCGACGCCATACTGCTTCTTCATCAGCGGGTTGACGAAGCGCCAGCCGATGGTGGTGTCGTAAAT
>NZ_JAPYKS010000088.1:0-626 GCF_037179605.1 Mesorhizobium salmacidum (SeqCode) | reverse complement strand
AGAACGACATGGTGCCGGCCTTCCGCGCCGGCGATTTCTCCGGCGGCATCTCGAAGGCCGTCGACGACATGGTCATGGTGCTGGAAGGCAATCCGGAGGAGCTGGAGGCGCGCGGCAAGCGCAACGAGCAGGCCCCGTTCAATTCCGACGACCTGTTCTTCGCCATTTTCATCAGCATCTGGGCGATCATTTTCTTCGGCGGCATCGCGGCTTCGGTCCTGCCGCCGATCTTCGGCCAGAAGCTTGGGCCCGGCCGCTATCGCTGGCTCGGCATGACCTTCGAGCCGCACCGGCGGTCCTCATCCGGGGGCGGCTGGTCGTCCGGAAGTTCCGGCGGCGGCTGGTCTTCGGGTGGCGGCGGTGGCGGTTTTTCGGGCGGCGGCGGTTCGTCCGGCGGCGGCGGCTCCTCGGGAAGCTGGTAAGGGCATGACGACGCGCAGCATCAGCCTGTTGAGGTCCAGCCGCCTTATCCCGGCTATCCATGCTGTCCTGATGGTGCTGGTGCTACTGCTGTCCAGCTTCGCGGGTTTCGCTGCCGAACTGCCTGTTCTGACCGGCCGCGTGGTCGACAATGCCGGCATCATCGATGCCGCGACCAAGGCGGCGCTGACGCAGAAGCTGGCGGA
>NZ_JAPYKS010000087.1:0-672 GCF_037179605.1 Mesorhizobium salmacidum (SeqCode) | reverse complement strand
GTGGTCGTTCGCCGGGTCGAATCCGAATCCAAGACCGCCGGCGGGATCATCATCCCGGATACGGCAAAGGAAAAGCCGCAGGAAGGCGAGATCATCGCCGTCGGTTCCGGCGCTCGTGACGAAGCTGGCAAGCTGGTCCCGCTGGACGTCAAGGCCGGCGACCGCATCCTGTTCGGCAAGTGGTCGGGCACCGAAGTCAAGCTCAATGGCGAAGACCTTCTGATCATGAAGGAATCCGACATCATGGGCATCATCGGCTGATCATCGGCCCTACCCTCACCTGAATCTCATTTTCGGGCTCGATTGGAGCCCTGCCAGGAGCTAACCATGTCAGCCAAAGACGTAAAATTCTCCCGTGACGCCCGCGAGCGCATGCTGCGCGGCGTCAACATCCTCGCCGACGCGGTGAAGGTCACGCTGGGCCCCAAGGGCCGCAACGTCGTCATCGACAAGTCGTTCGGCGCCCCGCGCATCACCAAGGACGGCGTCACCGTCGCCAAGGAAATCGAGCTTGAAGACAAGTTCGAGAACATGGGCGCGCAGATGGTCCGCGAAGTTGCTTCGAAGACCAACGACATCGCCGGCGACGGCACCACGACCGCGACCGTTCTGGCGCAGTCGATCGTCCAGGAAGGCCACAAGTCGGTTGCCGCCGGCATGAACCCGATGGAC
>NZ_JAPYKS010000086.1:0-713 GCF_037179605.1 Mesorhizobium salmacidum (SeqCode) | reverse complement strand
GCGCGCAGCAGGGCAACGCCACCGCCGGCAACGATGCCTTCTTCCACGGCCGCGCGGGTCGCGTTGAGGGCGTCATCGACGCGGTCCTTCTTTTCCTTGACTTCGACTTCCGTCGCACCGCCGACGCGGATCACCGCAACGCCGCCGGCGAGCTTCGCCAGACGTTCCTGCAGCTTCTCCTTGTCGTAGTCCGAGGTGGTCTCCTCGATCTGCTGCTTGATCTGGGCAACGCGGCCCTGGATCTCGGCCTTCTTGCCGGCGCCGTCGACGATGGTGGTGTTCTCCTTGGAGATCGACACCTTCTTGGCGCGGCCGAGCATGTTGAGGCCGACATTCTCGAGCTTGATGCCGAGGTCTTCCGAGATGACCTGGCCACCGGTGAGGATGGCGATGTCTTCCAGCATGGCCTTGCGGCGATCACCGAAGCCCGGCGCCTTGACGGCGGCGATCTTCAGGCCGCCACGCAGCTTGTTGACGACCAGCGTGGCCAGGGCCTCGCCTTCGACGTCTTCCGAGATGATGAGCAGCGGCTTCGAGGTCTGCACGACGGCTTCGAGGACCGGCAGCATGGCCTGCAGGTTGGAGAGCTTCTTCTCGTGCAGGAGGATGTAGACGTCCTCGAGCTCCGCAACCATCTTGTCGGCGTTGGTGACGAAGTAGGGCGAGAGGTAGCCGCGGTCGAACTGCATGCCTTCGACGACTTCCAGCTCGGT
>NZ_JAPYKS010000085.1:0-731 GCF_037179605.1 Mesorhizobium salmacidum (SeqCode) | reverse complement strand
CCAATGTCGGACGACCAGGTGCTGAAGCTGTTCGAGGAAGGCTCCTACGAACTCATTCCGCATGACAACATGCGCAAGACCATCGCGCGGCGCCTGGTCGAAGCCAAAACCACCATCCCGCATTTCTATCTGACGCTCGACTGCGAACTCGATGCGCTGCTGGCCCTGCGCACGCAACTCAATGCCGCCGCGCCGGTGAAGAAGACCGACAAGGGTGAGGCGCCTGCCTACAAGCTGTCGGTCAACGACATGGTGATCAAGGCGATGGCCATGGCGCTGAAGGCGGTGCCGGATGCCAATGCCTCGTGGACCGAGAGCGCCATGGTCAGGCACAAGCATGCCGATGTCGGCGTTGCCGTGTCGATCCCCGGCGGCCTGATCACGCCGATCATCCGGCATGCGGACGAAAAGACGCTGTCCGTCATCTCCAACGAGATGAAGGATCTGGCCAGCCGCGCCCGCAGCCGCAAGCTGAAGCCCGAGGAGTATCAGGGTGGTACGACGGCGGTCTCCAATCTCGGCATGTTCGGCATCAAGGATTTTGCCGCGGTGATCAACCCGCCGCATGCGACGATCCTGGCGGTCGGCGCCGGCGAGCAGCGGGCGGTGGTCAAGAATGGCGAGATCAAAATAGCCACGGTGATGTCGGTGACGCTGTCGACCGACCATCGCGCCGTCGACGGAGCCCTGGGGGCCGAACTGCTGGTCGCCTTCAAGAAGCTGATCGAAAA
>NZ_JAPYKS010000084.1:0-809 GCF_037179605.1 Mesorhizobium salmacidum (SeqCode) | reverse complement strand
CCTGCGCTTTGGCGTCGGCACCTCGATGACACGTTCGAGTTCCTCAATCAGATCCGCAAAAGTTCAAGCCAGCAGGAAATCTGCCAACACCTGATTTCCTATGCCGACCGGTTTGGCGCGAGAAACGTGCTGGCGGGACCGATCCCGCCGCCGCGAGCGCTGAGACGCGAACAGATCTCGCATGTGCTGCTCGATGCCTGGCCTCAACAATGGTCGGAGCGCTATTTCTCGAAAGGCTACCTTTATCGCGACCCCACCATCCAACTTGTGAAGCGTGGGGCCACGCCCTTCCGGTGGAGCGAGATCGATCAGGTTGCGACCGTTTGTTCCTTCGGCCGACGGGTTATGGCCGAGGCATCAGAATTCAAGCTACGCGACGGCTTCACGATTCCGTTCGCAACATTGAGCGGCCAGGCGGTGGGATTTTCCGTTGCAGGGGAGAAGCTCGAGCCAGATCCGCACGACCGTCTCGCCTTTCAGTTCGTCGCCGCCTGCGCCTTCGGTTGCGCGGTCATTCTTGCCGAGGGAAAACGAAGCTCGACACCCGTGCGCCTGTCGCCTCGCCAGCAGGACGTGCTGCGCTGGGCCGCTGAAGGCCTTACCGTCGACAACATCGCTGATCGCCTCAACATCAGCCGCAACACCGCAGATACACATCTGCGAACGGTGCGCCAGAGGCTCGGCGTGGCAAACAACGTGCATGCTGTCGCGAAAGCTTTCCGGCTGGGGCTGATCAGCTAGCCTCACGCAATCGCGTGATGCCGCATCGGTCCGCGATGAACCATTGGGTTGGCCTCGAAACTGGAGGA
>NZ_JAPYKS010000083.1:0-859 GCF_037179605.1 Mesorhizobium salmacidum (SeqCode) | reverse complement strand
CGTAGTGACGATTTAACGGGTTGGGATTCCCAAGGAAGGGCAAATCAGATTCAACGCTGATTTTTGGAGGTCAGCGATGGACTGCGATGCGCTTCGAGAGGATCAGTGGGAACGGATCAAGGGCTTTGTGCCTGGCGGTACGAAGGGCAAGCGCGGCCCGCGCACCGACAACCGGAAGTTCCTCGATGCCCTGCTGTGGATGGCCCGCTCGGGTGGGCGCTGGCGTGATCTACCCGAGCGGCTCGGCGACTATCGATCCGTGAAGCGGCGCTACTATCGCTGGATCGAAATGGGCGTTCTCGACGAGATGCTTATGGTTCTTGCGCGCGAAGCCGATCTGGAATGGCTGATGATCGATTCGACCATTGTGCGCGCTCATCAGCACGCCGCCGGTGCGCGCCGGTCAAAAGGGGGGCGGATGCCCAAGGTCTGGGCCGGTCTCGCGGCGGCCTGAGCACCAAAATCCATGCGGCAGGCGATGCTCTTGGGTTGCCGGTTCGCCTGATCGCAAGCCCAGGGCAGCGTAATGACATCGCCTTCGCGCATGATCTCGTCGACGGCTTCGAGACCGGCGCAGCGATCGCCGACAAGGGCTATGACGCCGACCATTTGCTTGAAAAGATCGCAGAAATAGGCGCCGACGTCGTCATCCCGCCCAAGCGCAATCGAAAGCATCAGCGTCCCTACGACGCTGATCTCTACAAGGAGCGCAACATCATCGAGCGTTTCTTCAACAAACTCAAACAGTTCCGCCGCGTCGCAACACGATACGACAAGTTGCTCGCCAACTTCATGGGCTTTGTCAAACTTGCCGCTATCGCTATCTGGCTCAGGTAGTTAAATCGTCACTACGCCCTAG
>NZ_JAPYKS010000082.1:0-875 GCF_037179605.1 Mesorhizobium salmacidum (SeqCode) | reverse complement strand
GAACGTGTCGTCTATGCCAATCCGGAGTTCGAGAAACTGTCCGGTCTGAAGGCGGCCAAGCTCGCCCAGAAGCATTGGGCGGCACTTTCCGGTATCGGCCTGCACCATCAGAAGGATCGCGCACTATCAAGTGCGGTGGTCGACGAAACCGATTTCGTCGGTACCTTCCGACTGGAGCGGGCCGAGGACAAGCCTGCAATCGTCGACGTCTATTCCAACGTCATCGAGGATGACAATGGCAGAGCCTGCTTCCGGCTGGTGGCTCTGGTCGACGTCTCGGCCCATGGCGAGACCGAAGATGCGCGCTCGATCGAAGAACGCGTTCGCGAGAAGGACACGCTGTTGCGGGAATTGCAGCATCGGGTGAAGAACAATCTGCAGATGATCACCGCCCTGATCCGCCTCGAAACGCGCAATGCGACCGAGCCGGACCGCAACCGCTTCGAAAGACTGGCCGGCCGCGTCGACGCCCTGGCCATCCTTTATCAGACCCTGTCGGGCGAGGAGCACAAGGAGGAGGTCGATCTCGGCGTTTATCTCAGCCAGATCGCGTCCGCCGTAATGGCCTCGCATGCTGTCGAGGGCATTCGCCTCGACATGAAAGTGGACACCTATCCGGTCTCGGTAAACGTTGCCATGCCCACTGGCTTGGTGGTCAACGAACTGCTGACCAATGCGCTCAAGCATGCATTTCGCGGGCGCGACAGTGGAACGATCACCCTGCACAGCGTCGTAAACGGGGATGGCTGCCGCGTCGTCGTTGCCGATGATGGGATCGGGTTGCCGGACGGCGCAAGCTGGCCCAAGCGAGGCAAGCTCGGCGCGCTCATCGCACAGTCGCTGAGCGAGAACGCCAAGGCGGAGTTCCATGTGAC
>NZ_JAPYKS010000081.1:0-885 GCF_037179605.1 Mesorhizobium salmacidum (SeqCode) | reverse complement strand
CGTTAGCGATACCGAGACGCGAGTTGGGCGCCGCGACCGGCATCGAACAGGGCGCGATTTGCGTCCGCGACAGCGGAGAGCCTGCCCCCTTCCTCCAATGCCGGGATACAGATCGCGTCACCCTGCCGGAGGTCGGACAGGGATGCCCTAACGACATCGGCCGGCTCCATCACTGGCACATTGGGCCTGAGGACCGGCTTGCCGTCGATGTCATGGAATTCTGTCCTGACGACTGCGGGACAAAGCGCCTGGACGCGAACACCTTTGCCTTGGAGTTCAGCCGCGAGAAGCTCGCTGAACGTCGTGACGAAGGCTTTCGTTGCGGCATAAACCGAGCGCTTCGGCAGGAACGGGAAGTTCAGGCTTCCGCTGAAGCTGAGCAGGGAAGAGAGATTGACGATGGCGCCTTCGCCGCGCGAAATCATCGCAGGAAGAGCCGCATGCGACAAACGCATGACCGCAGTTATCTGCACGGCGACCTCTTCCTCGGCGCGGTCGATCGAGAGGTCGACGAACGGCATGTAGGTCTGGAAACCGGCGTTGTTGACGAGCAGCGATACGTCCCCGGACCGGATCCGGCTCCACCTTGTCGAGGCCTTTCGACAGCGCCAGATCGGCGACGATGATTTCCGCGGAGGCGCCGCCGGCCTCGATCTCGCGGGCTACCGACTCGAGCCGGTCGCGCCGCCGGGCGACGAGCACGACGTCGTACCCGTCGCTGGCCAGGCGCTCGGCAAAAGCTTTGCCGATTCCGGAGGATGCCCCGGTAATGACAGCGACGCCCAAAGAACCCCCGGTGGAATTGTTCATGTCGTCCTCCCAATGTATCGTGACGAGAATTGATCTCCTGTTGTCCAAGATATCGCCCGCGGCCGGTTTTGTACT
>NZ_JAPYKS010000080.1:0-916 GCF_037179605.1 Mesorhizobium salmacidum (SeqCode) | reverse complement strand
GCGCCGGTTCTGTCCTCGGTGGCGACGAGCGCGACGTATACGGAGAACGCGGCGGCGCAGACACTCTCGCCGAGCCTGACAGTCTCGGATGATGACAATACGACTCTCGTTGGTGCTACGATCCGCATCAGCGCCGGCGGCTTCGCCGGCGACGTGCTTGCGGCCATCACCACGGGCACGAGCATCAGCGCGACCTGGAACGCGGCGAACGAGAGCCTGTTCCTGTCCGGCAGCGACACGCTCGCCCACTATCAGCAGGTGCTGGGCACCGTTACCTTCTCGTCCACCAGTGACAATCCGACCGACTTTGGCGGCGACACTACCCGCACCATCGAGTGGCAGGTCAATGACGGCACGCCGGTAACGGGGGATCTGTATCAAGGGCAGACTCAATATTCTGTCCAGGCCTCGATTGGCGGACCCTTCATTGTCGCCATGGGTGACCTGAACGGCGACGGTCGGGCCGATCTCGTTGCCGCGAACGTCGATGCCAACAACGTCGCGGTGCTGCTCGGCGATGGCCAAGGCGGCTTCGGCCCTGCGACGACATTTGCGACCGGGATAGGCCCAACCTGGGTTGCGATGGCCGACCTAAACGGTGATGGCAAGCTCGACCTCGTCACCTCGAACGTCAATTCCAGCAACGCCTCGGTGCTGCTCGGCGACGGCCTTGGCGGCTTCGGCGCCGCAACCAACTTCAACACCGGAACGAATCCGAGGTCGGTCTCGCTTGGCGATGTGAACGGCGACGGCAAGCTCGATATGGTTACCGGCAACCAAAACTCGAACAGCATCTCGGTGCTGCTCGGGAATGGCGACGGCACCTTCGCGGCCACAACCAATTTCACCGTAGCAGGCGGGGCGCATTACTCAACCGTCCTCGCGGACCTGAACGGCGACGGCAAGCTGGATCTCG